>CALBET010000455.1 GCA_937888665.1 uncultured Acidobacteriota bacterium | reverse complement strand
GCTCGAAGACCGTCCGCAGCCGCCCGTGCTCAGCCAGCAGCTGCCAGATACGCGTCCCAACCGGATTGAGGCCGAAATAGATGCCTGACTGCAGATTCAAGATGACCGCCTCACCATCTATCTCGCGGAAGATCGCGTCGTCGCTCGTCGTCACCGCGATGTCCAAGGAAACGTCGCCCATCACCACCTCACCTCCGCCAATTGTACCGCCTCACTGCAAGTGGTCGGCGGCTACGCCGCGATTCCAGCGATCCGTCGTCTTGCGTAGCGAAAACGCGGGCCTTCGAAGCCACTCGACTCTTGACCAATGGCGTGGATCGGTAGGAAACTGGACAAGGGGGTCGGTGGAACCTATTCCCCGGTGCGCGCCCCAGCACATCCCTCATAGGCTCGGCTTGGTCGCCGAAAACGAAGGCGTTGCGGCCGCAGCCGGTGTCACCAGGACTCGCGGTGGTACCGTCGCGGGCGTCGAAGATCGGGGTCGGTAACGAGCGCCATGTTCGAACCACGAGATCCGCAACAAGCACCGGGGGGACGTGTGCCCGTGCCGGCCGGCAGTGGAGAGGGCGTCCACCTGCTCGACCGTTTCGCCGCCCTCTACCGACACCGACGATTGGTGGTCAGCGTCTTCTCTGTCGTCGTCCTGCTCATGATGCTGCAGAGCTACTCGACGATACCGCTCTTCCGGGCCACGGCCAGGATTCTCATCGACGAGGAACAGAGTGTTCTGGTGTCTGGGATGAACGCGGGCGACCCTGTCAACTACTGGTCCGACTCGGAGCCGTATTACGAAACGCAATACCGCATTTTACAGAGCCCCGGTCTGACCCGCTACACCATTCGCAAGCTGGATCTGGACTCCGTCCCCGAATTCAATAGCGAGGCGGAACACCAATTTGGACCGCGGGAGGCCCTACAGGCAACCCGCTCCGTCGTCTTCGGGTGGGCAGGAACACTCGGCAGGAACGTCATGGCCATCATTCGGCCGGACGCGGCGCAGGACCGGCCCGCGACCACTGACCCTGACGAGGAAGCGAGCCCGCTGGAACAGCAGAACGCGAACGAATTGGCGCAGACCAACGGGTTCGTCGGTCGTCTGTCAGTGGCCCCGGTGGTCAACACCCTCCTCGTTGACGTGAGCTACACCTCAGCCGACCCTGTGTTCGCGGCCAAAGCGGTCAACACCCACGTGGAAACCTACGTGGAGCGAAACCTGGCCGGACGCCTCGACGCCGTGCGACAGACGCTGGAGTGGGTGAGCGGTGAGTTGGCGACCCAGCAGGCCGCGGTAGGGGGCACCGACCGGGCGCTGGCAGAATACCGCGATTCTCAGGACGCGCTCTCACTCAATGCGAGCACCGATGTCGTCACCACACGGCTCGCGACGCTGAACGGACAGGTGTCGAGTGCTCGAGCAGAACGGCTTCAGAAAGAGTCGCTGTTCCGGCAGGTGGAGAACCTCGATCCGCAGAGTGAAGCAGCTCGCAACCATCCCTCTGTGGCCCGCGCGGCAGGAGTGGCCTCGGTCACCGGACGGTTGGCCGAACTGGAGAATCAACTGGTTGGCCTCGCCGGCCGGTACGGGCCGCTGCACCCGAACATCATCAAGGTCGACTCGGAGATCGAAAGCGCGCAGCGCGCGGTCGTCATCGAGGTGCGTCGCGCGATCGGGGCGGTCGGAAGCGCGTACCAGTCGGCCCTCGACGACGAGCAGCGCCTGCAGATCGAATTCGAAGAGCAGCAACTTCGCGCCGCCGACCTGAGCCGCAAGGAAGTTGACTATCGACTGTTGGAACGCCAGTCAGAGAGCAACCAGCGCATCTACGAAAGCCTGCTCCAGCAGCAGAAAGAGCTCCAGGTCGTGGCCAACAGCCGCTCCAACAACGTGCAGTTGATGGACCGCGCGCAGACGCCTGGCGCGCCGTTCACCCCGAACCGGCAGCGCGACTGGCTGACGGCTGTCCTGCTCGGGCTGATGCTCTCGGTGGGTCTCGTGGTGGTGGTGGAGTACCTCGACGACACCATCAAGACACCGGATGACGTGAGCAAATGTCTGCAGCTTCCGCTGCTCGGCCTCGTGCCGGCCGTGACCGGGAATCGCCCACCGCTGCTGTCGACGGAGGTGCCGCACGACTTTGGCGAAGCGTTCCGATCGCTGCGCACGTCGCTGGTCTTTACCAGTGGTGACACATCGTCTCGCCTGATCGGCGTGACAAGCACGCAGCCGCTGGAGGGCAAGACGACGATAGCCGGCAACCTGGCCCTGGTGCTCGCGCTTGGCGGTGCCCGCGTGCTACTCATCGATGGCGAGATGCGTCGGCCCAGCATGCACAAGACGATGGGCCTGGCCAACACCGTCGGTCTGTCTCACGTGCTGGTCGGGCAAGCCAGAATCCGCGAAGCGATCCAGCGGACGCACGATCCGAATCTGTTCGCGTTGACTGCCGGTCAGACGCCCCCCAATCCGTCCGAGCTACTCGCGTCGGACCGGATGCGGAATTTGCTCACGAGCCTCGAGTCAGGCCCATTCGACTGGATCATCATCGACGCACCGCCGGTGCTCGCGGTCACCGACTCGGTGATCATCGCGCCATTGGTGTCTGGCGTGATATTCGTGGTTGGCGCAGAGATGAGCCGCTCGACCCACGCCGCCCGCGCGCTCGAAATGCTGGGGTCAGGGGCCCAGGCCAACGTGATCGGCGTGGTGCTGAACCGGGTGGACTTCGCCTGCAACAAGTATTACTACTCCCGCTATTACGGCTACCACTACAAGAGCTACTACGGCGACACGTCGGCGGCGGCCTGACCGCACCGTCCTCACCGCAGGCCGCGTGCTGCTGTTCGTCGCGCTGGCCTGGCCACTCGCGGCGTTCGGTGGCGTCTACCGTTGGGCCGCTGTCCCGTATCTGGCAGGCTGCGCCGCGATCGCGCTGACCCAGGCCGGACGCATCGGACGCATGGACGGTGGCGACCTCCGGCTGAACCTGGCGCTCGCCGGCGTCGTGGCCTTGGCCTGGCTACAACTCCTCCCTCTGCCGGAATCAGTGCTCGCGTGGGTCTCGCCCGCCACTCCGGCTCTGGCCGACACCATGCGTCTGGCTCCCCGCACCGCTGGCTGGGCCCCCATCTCGGTAGACCCCTCCGCCACCGCCTGGGCCTGCGGTATTCTGACCGCCAACGTCGTGCTGTTCGTGGCGGCGCAGGCGCTGTTCAGCGTCGGAGGTGTTCGTGGCGCGATCCGGAGCATCGCCTGGTTGGGCATGCTCTGCGGGGCCCTCGCGCTCGCCCAGACGGCGACCCACAGCCGCGCCATCTACTGGTGGTGGGTGCCCTTCGGTGAAGGGGCGGAACCGTTCGGTACGTTCGTCAATCGCAACCATTTCGCCACCTGGGTCATCATGGCGGCCCCGGTCTGCTTCGGGTATGTCGTCGCGCGGCTGTATCGCTCGGCCGGTGACGCCCCGACCCACCATGGGATGTCGCGTCTCGTCGACATGCTCGACGGGCGGACACTGTCCCTGTTCTGTGCGGGCGTCCTGATGTGCGTCGCGCTGTTCGTGAACCTCTCTCGATCGGGCATTGTCGGTCTGGCTGCGGCCGCCATCTTCATGCTCGCGTTGGGCCGACGTCAGATTGACAGGAACCGGCGACGATGGCTGGGCGCGTATGTCGCCGTCACCGCACTCTGTGTCGCGCTGTTCGCTGACATCGGCGGACTGCTGGGGCGGGTCATGGAAACACTCGATCGGGGGAGCGGTCGGCAGGCGATCTGGCGCGAGACCTTGCCCGTTCTTGAGGACTTCTGGGCCGCCGGCACTGGCGCCGGCACGTATGAGACGGCTATGCTGGTCTACCAGGAGTCTGACCGTCTGTTCTATTTCAATCAGGCGCACAATCAGTTTTTGCAGATCCTGACCGAAGGCGGACTGCTGCTGTCTGTTCCAACCGTCGTCGTGGCGATGCTCTTCATCAGCTTGGCCCGCCTGCGGATCGGGGCCGATCGCACGGCCAGGGTCTGGCTCCGGCTTGGCGCCGCGGGTGGGCTCACCGCCGTCGCGGTACAGAGCATCTGGGAAACCGGGCTTCGGATGCCGGCCAACGCGGCGCTCGCGGTCGTGCTGGCCGCGATCGTCGTGCATGCGCCACGTGAGGATCGCCACCACGACGAGGATTCACATGGGACTGCGGCTCGGGTTTGACCTCGACGGCGTGCTGGCTGACTTCCAGGCGGGGCTCAATCAGGCCTGCCTGGACCCGTCCGCCGAGATGGACGGGACGTCGTCGTCGCAGGACCGCTCGACGATCGAGCTGAAGCGCGCGTGGAGACGGATCATCCGGTCTGAGAACTGGTGGACGACGCTGGCGGCATACGAACCAGACCAAATCGCCAGGCTCTACGCGCTCTCGCGACGGCATCGGTGGGAGGTCTTCTTCCTCACCAAGCGGCCAAGCACGGCCGGTGACACCGTGCAGGTCCAGACGCAATGGTGGATCGAGCAGTACGGCTTCTACTTACCGTCCGTGGCCACGGTGCCGAGTTCGCGTGGCGAGATCGTCCGCGCCCTCCGCCTGGATCTGGTAGTGGACGACCAGCTCATCGAGTGCGCGGACTGCGTGAGTGCCTCGACGGCGAAAGCGGTACTCATGTTGCGGGACCCGGCCGACCAAGCGAGCCGCGACCAAGCGCTTAGTCAGGGTGTCGGCGTGGTGTCGACGCTGGCCGAGTCGCTAGACGTCATCGAGCGACTCGATACGATGGTCCACTCAAAGAGCGGCGCGCTGGCTCGACTCAAGAACTGGTTCTCTCTGGCCACGGAAGAGCGCCCGGTCCTCCCGATGAATCCTCGCGACGCACGTCCGCTGCCTTCGCTACAGCGATAACGCTCTGGTGACAGGCTCGTTCGGCCCCCCGGGGCGAAGGCCCGAGGGCGGTACGGCGGGTGGACGCCGTATGGCGCGTGACGGCGGTAGGCGATCAGAGCCGCCCGAGGTCGCCGACTCCCCAACAGCGGCAGAACGGCAAGGCGGTCGGCACTACCCCCACAGTGAGCTGAGGACGACCTTGCGGAATTCGGTGTTCCGAAGCAAGGCCAGGGCGGTGCCGCGATGCCAATTGAAATTCGCGGTGCCCTTGAGCATCGGGACGAGACCGTCGACGTTCGCAAGTTGGATGAGCGTGGAAATCGCACTGTCGTCCAGACGGGAGGCGATCGCGCGAAACGCGAGCCCTGCTCTGATTTCGGGGCCAAGGCGCTCACGCCAGCGGACCTCGTAGGCGCGGAGCCGGCGCGCGTCGAGCTGGTCACGACGCAAGGCGTCATCGAGGGTCTCGGCCGCCCACCGACCACTCAGGAGACCGAAGTAGATGCCACCGCCGGTCGTCGGCTTCACCAACCCGGCCGCATCGCCGACCGCCAGCAGCCGGTTGGCATACGTGCGTCTCACGGGACCGAGCGGCAAGATCTTCAGGCGCGGCCTGGGCCAGCCCTCTGGCTCCACGCCAACCCGCGCTGCGAGTCGATTGATGAAGATGTTGAGCGCAGAGCCTGCCCGCTGACTACCGAGGAGGCCGAGCTTCACGCGAGCCTGACCACCGCGGCGAAAAGGCACGGCCCACGCGAAGCCACCCGGGAGCAGACGATTGTCCAAGTGAACCTCGATCTGTTCCAGCGGTGCAAATGCCACATCGAGCTGAGCGCTCTGCACGAACACTTTCGGCACGCCCAGACCCAGCTGCCGGTTGAATCGATACTTTGCCCCACAGGCCAGGATACAGGCGCGAGCCGTGACCGTGTCGCCGGTCGCGATCGAGACCCGGACCCGCCCCCCGTCGATGCGGAGATGGGAGACTCGCGTGCCGGTCCTGACCTCCGCCCCGTCGGCGCTGGCTCGACGCGCGAGCGTTTCGTCGAACGCCTGTCGATCGACGATGGCGGCGTGAATCTGGCCACTCTCGATCGTCACGGTGCTGCCGTCGACAGCATGAAACCGCGCCGACTGGGCCACGGCCAGGATCGTGCGCGTGTCCAGGTCCATTTCGTCGAACACCTCGCGCCCGACAATGCCGGTGCAATGCACTGGCGCGCCGATCTCCTCGTGCTCCTCGAGCACCACCGTGTCGTGTCCGTTTTGGGCAAGCGTACGGGCGGCCATCAGCCCTGCCGGCCCCCCACCGATGATGACGACGTCGCGCATGTGCATTGTTGTACGCTAGTATCCTCTCGTATTGACCAACATACGCGTTCCACCGTCGGGTGTCGAGGCGTTCGTCCTTGCAGCCGCGAGACGTGCCGATACCGGGCGTGTGCACGCGAGGAGGGGACCGCCGGGCGGGATGCATCGGCGGCCAGAGCGGCGCAGATGTTGTGGTGAGGACCCGATCTCAGAACTTACGGCCACGCACTTCCCAGGTGCCTCGCAGCGTGATCCAGAACGATAGCAGGATCAGCACAACATCGACCCTCAGCGTCTGGGCGCGGACATAGAGGCGGTCGTAGCGAAATTTTGAACGGCGGGGCAAGTCACGATCCGCATAGATCTGAGCGATCCCGGTCAGCCCGGGACGCATGCGACACCGTGCGTCGAATCCCGTGACCTCCTCAATCGGCACCACCTCGCCTGGACGGTCGGCGTCGGTCTCACCAGGCCTGAGTGCCCGAGGCCCTACGAAGCTCATGTCTCCGCGGAAGATGTTCCACAGCTGCGGAAGCTCATCCATCGCCGCAGCACGCAGCAGACGACCGATGGGCGTCACGCGCGGATCGTCGACGGTCGCTTGGATGGCACCAACCCCTGCCTCTGCGTCGGGCACCATGGAGCGAAACTTCAGCGTGGTGAAGGTCCGACCTCCTTCACCGATCCGAGCCTGCGAAAAGAACACCGGGCCCCCATCGTACAGCTTGATCGCGACAGCAAACAGGACCCAGAGCGGGGCGGAGAGGAGCAGACCGGCTCCGGCGAGCCCAACGTCGAGTACCCGTTTTGTCAGGGGAAACGGTACACGCCGGCGCCGGCATTCGCGACCCGCCGCCGCTTCCTGAGCGGTCACGCGCCTCCCCCGCTGGTTCGACTCTGAGTCACAACTCGCTCGCCGACGCCCCGAGCACGTCGCGGTAGACATCACCGGTCATTCGCGCCATGCGTGAGAGCGTGAACTGACGGTGGACGAGGTCCCGCGCGAAACGCCCGAGCGCCTCGCGACGCGGTCTGTCCCCCAACAGCGTGTCGAACGCGCTGCGCAAGGCCCCCGCGTCGCCCGGCGGCACCACGAGCCCTGTCTTCTGGTGTTGATTGACCCACGGCACGCCCGACCGTAGATTCGTGCTCACAACCGGCACCCCGCAGGCCATCGCTTCGAGTTGGACGACACCGAAGGCCTCGGCGCGGGTGACGGACGGCAGCGTAAAGATGTCCGCCGCATGATAGAGCGCGGTCACCTCGGCATCGGATACGTCGCCGAGAAACCGCACCCGCGACAACCCGAGCTCACGCGCCAGGCGTTCGAGTGGGGCCCGCAGCGGCCCCGCGCCGACGATCAGCGTCGTCGCAGCCAGACCAACGACTGCCCGCAGGAGCACATCCACCCCCTTGTAGGCCACGAGCCGCCCGACGAACAAGATGAGGGGTGTGCCATGTTCGGCTCGAATGTCCTTTGCGCGGGCGAGTACACCGTCGGTGGGGGCCAGGCGGGCCGTGTCCACCCCGAACGGCACGACGACGCACTTGTCTCGAAAGTCTTGCAACTCGAGCGCGTGACGCGCCAACTCTGGTGACGACACGATGATGCGGACGGCGCGGCGCAACACCGCTCTCAGAAAGGGGCGGTACAGCAGGCGGTACTTCCACCGGGGCCGGACCACCTCGCTATGAAACCACACGACCACCGCGGCGCGCGGCCGGGCCAGCACCATCGACACCAGCGCGACCGGATTCGGCTCGTGGACCACGATGACATCCGCCGACAATCGACGGAGCCAAAGCGGAAGCGTCGGGCAGAGCCCGACCGACCCGATCTGTCCAACGCTGGCGACCCGGGTCACGGGTACACCGTCCACCGTTTCCCGCACGGTCTCGTGCGTTTTGTTCGCGACAAGGACGCGGCTATCGATAGTGGGCCGCTCGTTCTCACACAGCAGCCGCACCACCTGCTCCATCCCACCCGGCACCGGTGGATAGAACTTCCCGACGTGCAGCACGCGGATCAACCGACCTGTAGTCACGTCCCGTCGTCTCCGTGCGGCGCAGCGAGGTCGGCGGCGGCCGATCCGGCGGACCGACCGAGCACGCGGTACAGTCGAACCATTTCGGTCGCGAAGGCTCCCCAGGAGAACCCCACCGCATGGAGAACACCTGTCTCCTGACGCATCAGCCATCGGGCGGGGTCTTGCTCGCGCTCCCGGAGCAGGTTGGTCACGGTGGCGACCCAGTGCTCAAGGTCCCCGGCACGACAGTAGCTGACGCAGCTGCCCCCAACCTCTCGCAACACCGGTAGGTCGGTCGCCACCACCGGTGTCCCCGACGCCAACGCTTCGATCACCGGAAGTCCGAACCCTTCCGCGTCCGACGTCAAAACCGCCAGCGCGGCGCGGCGGTACACCGCCGAGAGTACGGGCTGGTCGAGAAACGGAAGTGTCGTGATCCGGTGGTCGATACCGAGCCGGCCCGCGCGCGCGCGCTGCGGCGCCGTGAGAGCACCGCCCACCCGAACCAGGCGCGCGCGAGGCACACGGTCGAGCACCCGTGCGAACACCTCAAGCAGCCGGTCGATCCGCTTTCGCGGAATCGTGCTCCCGACGTGCAACAACTCGGGGGTCCCAACAGCCGGCGCACCGAGCAGCGCCGTCGCCTGCATGTCGGCGCCCGGGTCAGGCTTGGCGGAACGGCTCGGATGCGCCCCGAGCGGCACGACGGTGACGCGTCCTGCCGGCACCACACGGTGCAGCAGCAGCTCGTCTCGAACCGCGTGACTGTCACAGACGACGGCGGCGGCGGCCCTCAACCCGGCCAAGCTACGCCCAGCCAAGACGCGGAGCGGGAGCGGCCGAGCGTAGGCGAGCGGATCAAGAACCCCCCGGAACGCGTCGAGGTCATGACAGGTCACGAGCGAGCGCTCGGCCGGCAGGTCGCGCACGAGATGCGCATAGCTATGGTCGACGACGTGAAACAGATCAAACCGACGCTCAATCGCTTCACGCCGGAGCCATCGTGGATAGTCAACGTGCCGATTCATGAGCCGGTCGGCGATCGGCTGGACGGTGCCACGCGCGGCGCCGAAGAACCGGCCGACACGGGGCACGAACGGCGGGCACAGACGGGTGACCGCCACCGACGGGTGCTCGACACGCAGGTGATGCTCAAGCCGGTCCGCCACGAGATCCATGCTGGGCCAGCCCTCTTCCGGCAGATCGCACAGAAGGCCGACCCTCAGCACCGGCGTCATCTCGTGCGCCCGAACCCCGAGTGCCTCATCCTGGGCCGGGACCACCGGGTCGCAGCGATGCAAGGCCGAGCTCGCGAACGACGTGCCGAAGCGCGAAGCGTCGGTCGTAGAGATCCGCTCCGGCTTGCCCCAACGCCAGACGCCGCTGTTCGTCGTCCAGCAACTCCGTGACGCGGGAGACGAGTTCCTCGCGGTTGCCCGCTGTCGCGAGCGCGACGCCCTTTTCGTCAAGCCAGAGTGACTCAGTCAGCGGTCCGAAAGTCGTCACGGTCGGGCACCCGTTCACCAAGGATGCCATGAGTGAACATCGGCGCGTCGTCACGCCATCGGGAAACGGTTGTACCAGGAGGTCACAGGCCCGAAGCCAGGCAGAGATCTCGTGCGAATCAACACCCCCGGAAGCCACGATGCGGCCGCGCAGCGCCGGCACCCGCGTTTCCAACGACGCGACGAACGACGAGCTATTGCGTCCTAAACAGGCAAAGCGGAGCCGTGGGTCACGACCAGCGAGATCCGTGAAGCAGGCCTGGACCAGCGGTCGAATATGAACGCCATAGGTGCCAAAGTGCCCGACGACTGGAGCATCCACCGCACCCGCGCCCAGCGCACGTCGGCAGCGGCGCACGGCCGCTTCGTCGCTACACCGCGGCACGTTGGCCGGGACCGGCAACCACATCAAGGGCCGCGCACCCAGCCACATGTACGGACGAAGATACCGGTCCCACGTGCCGCTGGAGAGGTAGACCAGGCGGCTCGCTCCGAGCAGCGCCACCGCCATCAGCCGCTGGATGACCGCCAGCACATTGCGGTGCGGATGACGCACGCCGAAATAGAAATATGGCTCGTGGAACATCACTCTGACCTCGTCCCGACGCGACCGGAGGAGCAGCCAGAGGCACGCGGTGAGATTCATCCCGCGGCATCCGAGCGCATTGGGCGCGTACTGCAGCAGCAGAATTCGGGGCGTTGGGCGCTGGTCGAGCGCCCGAGCCAGGCGCCCGAGCCCGCGGGGGGAAAACAGACCGGGCACCCGATGCACCTCCACTCCCGGCGGCTCCGCGCGTGGCTCGCCGCCCGACGCACCGGGACTCCAGATATGCACGGAGACTCCCAGCTCCGCAAGACCGGTCGCTATTTGCGCGCAATAGTCGCTGACCCCGCCCGGCTGGGGCGGATACTCTCCAGTCAGAATATGTAGAACGGTGTCAGGCACAATCACGGACCGCGGCAACGATATCGGCCGCCATCTGAGGCCAGCCGCGGCCTCGAAGCGCCGCGGCGAACGAGCGCATCTCGCGGCGGATCGCACCGCGACGGGCGCGCCAGGCGCGGAGCCGCTCCGCCAGCTCATCCGCACTGTCCGGGTTGCGCAACAACAGGTCGTCAAGCTGGGCGGGATAGCGCTCCGCCACGCCCGCATCGGCACTAACCATGGCCGGGACGCCGCGGCACAACGCCTCGTGGACACCCAACCCATACGCTTCATAACGGGCCGGGTGCACCATGACGTCGCTGGCTGCGATGATCCGCGCGACATCGGTCCGACACCCCAGGAAGGTCGCGCGGGACCCGAGTTCCGCCTGCTCCAGGCGACGCTGCCACACCGGCCGCTCGGCTCCGGCGCCGACGACCACCAGGTGGCCATCCCAGCGCGTGTCCTGGCACAAGGTCACCCAGGCGTCGAACAGAGTGTCGAACCCCTTGCGGCGGTCACCCAGCGCCCCGACGAAGAGGACCTGAGGTCGGTCCGACGGCCAGCCCAGCGCTGCCCGCGCCGCCCGGGCCGCATCCGGACCGACCTGCGCAAAGCAGTCCGCGTCTATCCCGTAGTAGATCACCCGCGTGCGCGCTTCAGGCACGCCGAGTCTGTCGACGAGATCCCGCTGGGTTCGTCGGCTATTACAGATCGCCAGCCGCACGGCGCCCAACGTCTGCCGTTCGTGCCGGAGATTCAGGCGGCGCCCGAGCCGGTCCTTGAGGCGACGAGTCACGCTGGTGCGCGTCTCCGGCTCGTAGGCCGCGTGGACGTAGTGCACCCAGGAGACGTCACCCCACACGCAGTTGCCACCGTTGACGATCACCCGGCCGCCCTCTCGCGCGATCCGCCCCGCGTGGTGGCGACCCGATCTTGCCAGCAAGGGGCCCCCGAGGACATGCGAACCGCCGGGACGAGAGACCCTATGAATTTGGACGTGCGACGGCCCCAGCATCTCGGTATCGACCCGGTGCGCCACCAGGTGGAGTTCGACGTCCGGATCAGCAGCCAGATGGTCGGCCAGCGCCAGGTTCGCGCGATCCATGCCGCCGTGACGGGTAAAGTCCCCGGAAATCAGAAGCCACGGCGTCATGTGTCGCGGTCCGATTGGCCCTCGACAACCCCGAACAGAGCACCAGAGAGGAACCAGTACTGCATCCCGATCGCGGTGAGGAACGGCGTGAAGGTGATGCACAGCAGGGCCGTCCCGATGTTCGCGGCCAACACCACCGCGCCGCAGGCGCGCACCCACCCATCAGAAGCTCGGCGGGTCACTCGCCACTCGTAGAGCCCGGTCACGATGAGGGCGACACCGTAGGTCGTGAGGACGACCAGTCCGCCATCGATCAGCCAGCCCGCGATCTGAATCTCGGCCCAGATCGAGGGGGAATCGAAGTTCGTCGGGTCGAAGAAATAGTAGGCAATCATGCCCCACCGGCCGAGCCCTGACCCGAACGGGGCGTCGACGACGTCCCCAAACGCATACGCGACCTGTCCCCCGCGGCTCGCATAGTAGAGTTCGAACGGGTCCTGAGCGAACAAGGTCGTCACCCGGTCCATGACGGCTGTCCCACCGAGCGTCAGGGCCAGCGATAATCCACCAAAGACGATGACGGCCAGCATCGTCGCAAATGCGGTGGCACTCGCGACGCGACGCTGGACGAACAGCGCGGCCAGATAGACCAGCATCATCACGACCAGAAAGACCAGCGAGGTCCGTACCTGGCTGAGATAGATAGCCATGATGCCGGCAATGGCGAGGCCGCCGGCAACCACACGATAGACGACCGGAATACGACTGGCCGCGAACACGGCGCCCAAAAGAGCGGCGAACATGCCCGGCCCGGCGACCGCCCCGGGCGTATCGAACAATCCCGGCGGTCGGATAATGCGCTGTCCCTCCGCCCCGATGTACGACACCGCGCCGAGCCCATACCGAGACCCGGTGACGATGCGCGAGAATTCGGCTGGCATCCAGGTGTCAGGATCGTAGACCTGCAGCACGCCCACAAGGGCGTTGACACCGTTCATAATCAGCAACAACACCACCAGCCGGCGCAGGTGCTCAGGCGTGCGCACCACACTCGGCGCCCAGAACAGCGGGCTCATCACGCATAGATACAGCCCGACCTGAGCCAACCCACCGGTCGGCGAGTTGGTCATCGGGTGACCGACCATCACCGCCAGATAGACAACCGTGGCGACAAGCCATGGCTGGGCCGGATGCTTCGGCAGCGAGATATTGCGAAACAGCACCATGTAGGCCAAGATGCCGAGGCTCAGCAAGAAGGTGGACATCCGGACGGGAAACCGCAAACCTTGCGTGCCCGGAAGCAGCAGCATCGCGGGCAACATCGTCTGGCTGACGATGAACCATTCGGCGATGGTCCATTGGCTGAGACGCCAGATCGGCGCGATGTTGGCGGCACCGCCGGCTCGTCCGTAGGACTGAATGTCGTCGGGATGGATGGGTGATTGCGCCATCAGAATGCAACCCCTGGCGCGGTGAGCAGCAGATGCGGCCATGAGCCGTTGATGGCATCAGCGTCCGCCGGTTTCAAGAGTTCGTCGAGCGTCGCGACGCGACCGTAGGCGACCCGCCTCGACATCTCCCGCGAGTGGTCGAGGCTCCAGACGCGATACCGGTGGGCGGTGAGCCCGGCAAGCACTGTCTCCGGCCGAGTTCCGCGCGCAGCGAGTGCCGCGGGGTGCAATTCGAGCAGCAACCGGCGGATACCGCCTGTCTTGAGCATCCGCTCAAGCCCTGGGAGTGCCAACGCCTCGGCGCCTTCGACGTCCATCTTCATGACGTCGACGTGAGGTACGTCCATGTCCGCCAACAACCCGTCCAGGTCACGGGCCTCAACCAAAAACGCGTCGTCGCCCCCACCGTCGTCGACCGCGAGCTGCGACACGCCGTAGTTGCCGTCGCTCGGATCATAGCCGAGCAAGCGTAGCCGCCCCGGGGCATCGGCCGCCGCAATCTGCCGCGCCGAAACATGACCTAGGCCGTTGCGCGCAATGTTGAGCGACAGGGTCCCGAACAGTCGCGGATCAGGCTCAACGCTGATGACCCGGCCGCCGCGCCCAACCAGATGTGCGGCCAGCAGGGTGTGATAGCCCCAGTTGGCCCCGACATCGACCACCGTCATGCCCGGCTTCAGCAGCGCACGAAGCAACGTCGTCTCTTGCGGCTCATACTGACCGGTCAGACACGCCTCACGGCTGATCGAATCGCGCAGGTCACAAAGAAACATCGAGCCGCCAAGCGCGGCGGGCAAGGAAGCCCAGAACCGTCTATTCGGCCGAGGACACACGTGATGAATGAACGGGTATCGGCCCGCAGGCAACCGCCGTGCGATCCAGCTGGCAGGTGACACCCACCAGGGCGCCGGGTCAACGGCCGGCAGGTCTACACCGGACTCAGGAACACCGCTCCTGGTCACGGCGACACGACCTGCCCCAGGAGGTCCGACAAGCGGCCGAGCTGTGTCGCCGGATCGCAGAGCGCACGGGCGCGACCAGGACCCTGCGTGCCGAGCTGGCGGCGCCGAGCTCTATCGCCGATCAAGCCGCGGAGCGTGCTCGCGAGCACCTCGATATCGCCCGACGGAACGAGGACCCCGCAAGAGCTGTCCACCACTTCACGAGGCCCACCGAGGTCACCGGCGATCACTGGCAAACCGGCGGCGAGCGCCTCCAAGAATACGATGCCGAACGGTTCCGGCTCGGTGTTGGGCTGACAGTAGATATCCGCCGCCGCCATCACCTGGCTCACGTCGCCACGCTCGCCCACGAACCGGACCCGATCGGCGATGCCCAGGTCCGACGCGCGGGCGCGCAATCCAGCCAGATAGCGGGTCTCGAAGGGTCGTTGGGCGCCGCCCACCACCCACAACACCCAGTTGGGGACCTCTCGGAGCAGGGCCAGCGCGTCCAGATGCGCGTGGTGACCCTTCCAAGACTGCATCCGGCTCGCTTGCAGGATGACGACCGCGTCGTCAGGCGTTGCGAGTTCTCTCCGCACTGCCTCCCGAGCCTCTCCGGCCGGTCGAGGCACGGTCAGACGAACCGGATAGTACATCCACTCGATTGTCGACTGCGGAAACCTTGACGTCGCCGCGGCGGCGGTGTATCGCGAATTGCACAGGACCATGCGGGGCCTCGTCCGAAGTCCCCACCGATCAACCCAGGAATCGGTCAACGGGTTGTGCAGCCACTGCACCAGGGGCGGCGCACCTCGGCGGAGCACCGGCCCGAACACACCGCTCACCCAAGGGGAATGCGACACCACCGCGTCGAACCGTTCGGCGTCGATCACCCGACGGAGGGCGCGCCGCGCACGGAGGATCGTCATCGGCCTGGACGCCCGTACCGCTCCCAGTTGAAACACCGTAGCACCGACCTCATGAATCTCGTCGGCCAGTCGCCCACCGAAGCACAAACCGAAGACCGGCTCCATTGTCGGGCACAGACCGCGGTCGCGGGCGAGCAGGACGAGAAGCGTCTCGATGCCACCGAACAGGTTGCCACTGTAGAGATGGAGAATCCGCATTACCGCCCGGCCCGGCGCGCCGCGGCGATGTACACCGGAACCAAGGCGTCGGCAAGCAGAGACCGATCGAAGCGAGCCGCTCGCCGACGACCGGCGGCACCCAAGCGGCGTCTCCGGTCAGGCCGCCGGACCAGATCAATCACGGCCGCCGCCAGTGCCTTCGCGTCACCCGGGGGGAAGTACACGCCGTCGACGCCATCGTCGATGATCTCCGCCGCGCCGCCGGCGCGACTGGCCACCACCGCCCGCCCGCACGCCATCGCTTCGGCGATGACCAGCCCGAACGGTTCGGGCTCAATGCTCGCGTGCACGACCACGTCGAGCGCCCGCATCGCCTGTTCAGGCACGTCGACGAAACCCGTGAACCCGACGCGGTCGTCCAATCCCAACCTCTGCGCGCGCGCCCGCAGGCCGTCGAGCGACCGCTGACTCGCCTCCGTCTCGTAGATTGGACCGCCGACAACGTATCCCCGAACCTGCAGGTCGCGAGGCAGCGCGGCCATCGCGTCCAGAAAGAGATCATGGCCTTTCCAGTGCGCCATCACCGCCACCAGTCCCACCCTGACGCTGGTTGCGGGGGCGGGCGGCAACCCGGCCAGCTGATCGAGATCAAGCGTCGGACCGGTTGGCTGGAAACGGTCGAGGTCGATGCCGTTGTAGACCGTCGACACGGGGGTCCGGTCGCCAAAAACACGGCGGACATCGAGGGCGACGCTCTCGGAGACCGCGACGATCGCGTCGCAACGCGGGGCAAGCCGTCGGAGCAGCATGGAACTCAGTGGACGTTGCCGCAAGTACTCGTGCATGTGCCACACCAGCGCCGTCCCCCGTGGCTTCGCCGCTGCGCCGAGAAGGTGCGTCTTGAAGCCGTTGGCGTGGATCAGGTCGGCTCGTCGCGCCCGGATCACCGCGCGCAATCTACGCAGATATCCCGGCACCACTAACGCGGCCCGGGCCAGCCGTAGGGCTGCATGAGTTCCGGCTGAGGCGGCGCCGCGCTCGCCGAAACGCGCGAGGGCCGGTGGAAAGGGCAAGATGTCGATACTCACACCCTGGGCGCGAACGGCGGTGACCAGAGGACCCTCTGCCGGAGCCACCAATGCGAGCGCCCAACTCGGCTGAGCCCTCCGCAAGCTGACGAGCACATCTCGGAGGCTCGCTTCGGAGCCCCCGAGCTGACTTGATGTGCTGAGGAAAATCAGGCGCATCGGGCCGGCGCGCTCGACCGCTGCAGAAAGCCAACAAGGAGCCGGGCGCGCGACAATGCGCGCCCCGCGGCCACGGAGTGGGGCATTCGGGGTCCCCGCGGAGTGGCCGCGGGGGGTTCGGGGCGCAGCCCCGTCTAAGGACCCGACCAGGGTCCTAAGTACTAGAACCGGCGGGGGCGAATGTAGATCGTGTCCTCCGGTTGAACGACATCGTCTTCCCTGACATCGACTTCAACCTTTTCGCCGTCCACCGTGCGTCTGACACGAATTCCTCGATCCGAGCCACGGCTCGTGTACCCGCCGGCCAGCGCAATCGCTTGTTCCACGGTGATGCCCTTCGTCCAGACATATGAGCCGGACGCACTGACCTGGCCGGTCACGAAAAACACCGCCGCCTTGGGCACGTTCACGCGGTCGCCATCCTGCAATGTCAGCAGCGCAGAACGCCCGGTTCGAATTTCGTCGAGGCTCACCGAAATGACCTCGTTCTGCGACTCGTCGGCAGAGACAGAGGGCACACCGGTGGCCGCGTCCTCCGCCGGCCGCACGATCTGCAGCTCGTTCCCCGCCTGAGCGGTCACGCCACCCGCCTGTGCGAGGACCTCGATAAGACTCAGGTTGCCTGAGTGCTGATAGATTCCAGGATTGACGACCTGGCCGAGCACATACACGCTCCGGCTACGATAATTCTGGATCTCCGTACTCACCTGCGGATTGATGAGAAACCCGCCACTGAGCCGGTCGGCGACCTCCCGCTGGATCTCGCGCAACGTCAACCCTTCGACCAATACCCGACCGATGAAATTCAGGGTAATCGCGCCGGACACATCAACTGTGTATGGGCCGGACAGATCGGGCTCGTCGAACACCGTCACTTGCACCACGTCCTGAGGACCGACGACATAGTCGGCTGGCCCCGTCGGCTGCCCCGACGCGGCCCCGCCCATGCCCAGGGCGACCAGCATGGTCAGCCCCGCGGCAACAGCGCGACGTGCTCGCGACGGCCACCGGCGAGGGGTTCGGCTAGAGAAGATAGGAGATGGACCCATAGTAGAAAATCCGATCGTAGTCCCGATTTGGCCTGGAGGTCGAGCGTCGTTTCGCGAACTCCCCGTGGATGCCAAACAGCATCGTTTCACCCAAGCGGTACCCGACCCTGAATCCGGCGGTGGTCAGCCGTTCGGTGCCTCTGGGCCCCGCCTGGTCGTCGGGCAGATCGCGAAAAGCCAACCGATAGACCCCGCCTATGACGGAGACGTCGAACGGGCCGCCGATCTGTTGCGTAATCACCACCCGCCCGCCACTTTGCACGTAGTAGGGGTGCAGCTCCTCGAAGGAGTACTCAACGCTGCGGCTACCCTCGATGCTGATCTGCGTAATATCCAGCAACGTGAGCGACAGTGCTCCCTCTGCCACGACGCCCTGGAACCCCACGAGCGCCACGTTCTTCGGGGTCAGCGAGCGATATCCCACCATCACCTGACCGGACAGGGCCGCATCAGGCTGGAACACAAGACTCGGCAGGACGGCCCACGATTCGTTGTCCCGCACCGAACCTCCGTCAAACGACGCCGTGGCCCGCTCGCCGTCCACCCTGAGGGTGGTCAACGGTGTGAGATCAAACAGTAGTCCGGCTCGATAGCTCGCCCGCGCGCCGTTGAGCTGGTCAGCCAGCGAAACGCCAGAAAATGTGGCCACATCGGCATAGCGTGGACGCTCGAACTGCCCAGACAACGCCACGGACGTGCGGCTCCCCAAGACCCAGTCGACCCCCGCCCCGAGCGTGGGGCGCTGGCGCTGCGCTCGGGAATCGATCTCGAAGCCCTGGCGTTCGCGAGTCCGGGAGAACCCGCCGGACACCCAGGGCCGCACCCGATCGAGATAAGCCTCAACCCTGACCGCAACATCCGTATTGACCGAACGCTCACTGTCGAATTCCTGATACCAGACGTAGTCCGCCCTCAGCGTGGTGCCGACCCGAAACCGATCAAACAGCGATGTCGCTAGCAGTGTCGCCGACGGGGTCGCCGTAAGGTCCCGCTCTTCCGCGCTATCGTTGAAGACGTTGGT
>CALBET010000454.1 GCA_937888665.1 uncultured Acidobacteriota bacterium | reverse complement strand
GCCGGTGGTGGAGGTCCGGGTGCGCGGGCCCTTCATCTTGTTCGGCCATTCACTCGGCGCACTCGTCGCCTTCGAGGTCGCCCGCGCGCTCCGATCCCGGTCGAGTGTCGCTCCAGCCTTGCTGGCTGTCTCAGGACGCTGCAGCCCGCAGGGTCCGCAGCCTCCATCCCCAGATCCGGACGTCTCCGACGCTCGCCTCATGGAGGGGCTACGCAGGATGGGCGGCACCCCAACCCCGGTTCTCGAAGAACCGGCCATTGCGGAGCTAATCGTGCCTCCTCTGCGCGCAGACTATCGGGTACTCGCGAGCTGGAGGTATTCGCTCCAACCGCCATTGGGCGTTCCGGTGGTCGCGTACATCGGTGATGCGGACCCACTTTTTTCGCAGGAGAGCGTCGACGGCTGGGCGGAACAAACGACCGCGGCTTTCGACCGCGTGACGTTGCCCGGAGGTCACATGTTCGATGAGCGGGGGTTGCTGAATCCCGCGGACGACCTCAGTCGGCGCCTCTCTCGGCTTCTTCGATGAGCGGCCGAAAAGGCATCCCGCGGGCATTCTGTTCGACGATGCGATTGTGCCCAAATCGGTCGGTCCCCGAAACGAGTACGTTGCCGTGGTGCTCGGTGCTGAGGGTCTCGCCAAACTCGGTGAACGAGGCCGTCTTCGGATAGACCCGCACGCTCGTTGGTACATACCGGGCGGCCAGGCCGACTCTGGCCTTGCGAACCGTATGGGGCATCGAGCCGTGGACCAATTTGGCAGTGAATAGGATGCACTCTCCGGGCTTCGTTTCGACGGAGACTATGTCCGACTCGTCCGGCATCCAATCCGGGTCGAGCTTGAGTTCATCGTAGCGATAACCAAAGAACGACCCGGACTCCGTGTGCTCTGTTCCTGGCCTGAAGGTCAACGTTCCGGTCTCATCGAAGTACCACCGGGTGTGGGACCCCCGGACGAAACGGAGGCAGCTCATCTCTCGGGTCGCCTCGGTCAGCGAGGTCCACGCGGTCATCTCGGTGGGCATGCCGGGCTGTCGCTCGGTGACTTCGAGCATCGGGGACCCGCCAACCATGTAGGACTCTACCTGGTGCCAGCCCGTGGGTGCTTGACCACGCTTCTTGGAGAAGAACTCGGTTCGCCAGCACAAGAGGTCAGGTCCAAGTAGGCACGCCACGCGATCAACGATTCGACGCTGAAGCACATGTTGGCTGAGCTCGTCTATGTCGAGGTGCCGGTCGTAGTTGAGCGCGCTGTCCCCGAAGATCGCCTTGCTGCGATCGTGGGCCTGACACCGAATCGCGGTCAGCAGGGCTCCGGCCTCGTCGGGAGTGTAGACCTCGAAGGGCCCGATGTAGCCGTTGGCGTGAAAGAACTCAACCTGCTCTGAGGATAGCGAAAAAGCACGGTGATCATCCGCCTCGGACATCGCGGCTCCTCCCGTCAGCGGCGTGACGCCAGCACCACGACTCCGTGTCGGCGACCAACGCGTCGATCAACTCGGCCCGTTGGGGTCCGTTCTCTCCTCGCAGGTCTGCCCGATGCACGCGGTTGGCGTCCCGGAGCCAGGGGTGCAGCTGAGATGTCTGGATACCCCTTCCCTCTAGATACGGGAACATCCAAAAGTCGAAAGCCCATTGCGGCAGCCATGCGCTGCTGGTCACCCCAAGAAACGCGCTTTCGACATGATCCATGGCCTGGCTCGCGTCCATGGTGCGGTGGCGCCATCGGTACGCTGTGCCGGTAAGCTCGAACTCGGCAGCCTTCGCCAGGATCGGGGTTTGGGGTTCGCAGTACCATGGTTGGACCCGAAACCAATCGAGCTCGGCCCGGTCGATGAACTCTAGGGTCTCTCGAATCGTCTGTTCGGTCTCGCCGGGGAAGCCAAAGATGAACGAGCCGAAGGTGCGGATCCCGCTGCGTCGGAGGTCGGCGATGCCCGCGTGGTACGCCTCGATCTCCGCCGCCTTGTTCATCACGCCGAGCACCGTACTCGAGCCGGACTCGAGTCCGAGGAAGACCCCCGCGCACCCCGACGCCGCCATCAGCGCCGCGGTCTCAGCGTCCGAGTTGGAGCACCGAAAGTAGGAGTACCACCGAAACGGATACTCCGCGAGGACGCGACACAACGCCTTGAATCTCGCTAACGGGACATTGAACGTGTCGTCGATGAACACGAGGTTCTCTACGTAGCCTAAGGCTGCTATGCGATCCAGCTCGCGCCGGACGCTGGATTCGTCCGCAAGGGTCAGTGGG
>CALBET010000453.1 GCA_937888665.1 uncultured Acidobacteriota bacterium | reverse complement strand
TGATCACGCGCAACACCAACGACGTCCAGCAGGTGCAGATGCTCGTGCTGCTCAGCTGCACGATGATGGTCAGTGCGCCGATCATGATGGTGGGCGGGGTGGTCATGGCTCTGCGGGAGGATGTCGGGCTGTCCTGGCTCCTCGGCATCAGCGTCCCGGCCCTCCTGGCCAGCCTCGGCTTCGTGATCTCCATAATGCTGCCGAGCTATCGGGTCATGCAGGTGCGTATCGATGGGGTCAACAAGACGCTGCGCGAGCAGATCACCGGCATCAGGGTGGTGCGGGCGTTCGTGCGGGAGCCGTTCGAAACCGCCAGGTTCGACACCGCCAATCAGGAACTGACCGATGTGGCCCTGCGAGTGGGCCGCTGGATGGCCGCGATGTTTCCGCTGGTGTTCCTGATTCTCAATCTGTCCAGTGTCGCGGTGCTCTGGTTCGGCGGGCACCGCGTCGACGCCGGTCAGATGCAGGTGGGTTCGTTGACCGCCTTTCTCGCCTATCTGATCCAGATCCTGATCGCGGTGATGATGGCGACGTTCATGCTGGTGCTGGTGCCACGCGCCTCGGTGTCGGCGGATCGTATCGGGGAGGTGCTCGAGACCGAATCGTCCGTCGTCCCGCCGACGGAGCCAGTGATCGAACTGCCCGAACGGGCGACGTTACGGTTCTCCGGGGTGGAGTTCAGCTACCCCGGCGCGAGCGATCCGGTGTTGCGAGGGGTCAGCTTCGTGGCGGAACCAGGGCAGACCACCGCCATCATCGGCTCGACCGGGGCGGGGAAGACCACCTTGCTGCGGCTGGTGCCGCGGCTGTTTGACGCCACCGGCGGCACGGTCAGCGTCGATGGGGTGGACGTGCGCCGACTCGACCCCGCGCTGTTGTGGAGCAAGATCGGGCTGGTGCCGCAACACGGCTACCTCTTTTCCGGCACCGTCGCCTCGAATCTGCGTTATGGCCGACCCGACGCGACCGAGGCCCAGCTGTGGGCGGCGCTCGACACCGCCCAGGCGCGGGAGTTCGTCGAGGAGATGCCCGGCGGGCTCGACGCGCCGATCGCCCAGGGTGGGACCAACGTGTCCGGCGGGCAGCGGCAGCGACTCGCGATTGCCAGGGCCCTGATCAGCGACCCCGAAATCTATCTCTTCGACGATTCCTTCTCGGCCCTCGACCTGGCGACCGACAAGCGGTTGCGACACGCCCTGAAACCGGTGACCCGGAGCGCCGTGGTCGTAGTCGTCGCGCAACGAGTGTCCACGATCGTCGACGCCGACCAGATCATCGTGCTCGATGACGGCGTGGTGGTCGGGCTCGGCCGGCATGACGAACTGCTGGCCGGGTGCGAGACCTACCAGGAGATCGTCACCTCGCAGCTCAGCGCGGAGGATCGGGCATGAGCGACATGCCGAAGCCCTCGACCGGCACCATGCAGCAGACCGAGCGGGTCCAGTCAGGGGGGGGCGGACGCGGGCCGATGAGCGGCGCCATGGTCGGTCAGAAGTCGATGCACTTCGGCCGCTCCGCGCAGCGGATGCTTCGGCGGATGCATCCTGACCGTGCGAAGGTCGCTGCGGTCGTGGCATTGGCGGTGGTCAGCGTGGCGCTGTTTGCCGTGGGACCCAGGATTCTGGGTCGGGCCACCGACCTGATCTTCGCCGGTCTCTTCGGCCAGCGGATGCCGGCGGGCGTCAGCCAGGCGCAGGCGGTCGAGGCGATGCGGGCCGCGGGTGATACCCGTGTGGCCGACATGCTCGCGGCCATGGACAACGTGGTGCCCGGACAGGGTGTCGATTTCCGGGCGGTGGGCCAGGTGTTGCTCCTCGTGCTCACACTCTACGTGGTCGCGTCGCTCTTGAGCTGGCTGCAGGGATATCTGGTCAACGACGTGGTCCAGGGTACGGTGTACCGGATGCGGGGGGAGGTCGAGGACAAGATACACCGACTCCCGCTCGGCTACTTTGACCGGCAGCCGCGGGGCGAGCTGCTCAGCCGCGTCACCAACGACATCGACAACGTGTCGCAGAGCCTGAGCCAGACGCTGAGTCAGCTCCTCAGTTCGCTGCTCACGGTCCTGAGCGTGGTCGGGATGATGCTCTCCATTTCTCCGACCCTGGCGCTGATCGCGCTGGTCACGATACCCGTGAGCATGGCGGCGGCGGCGCAGGTCATGAAGCGCTCCAAAACGCTGTTTGTCGCGCAGTGGCGACATACGGGGACCCTCAGCGCCCAGGTCGAGGAGGCCTTCACCGGGCACGAG
>CALBET010000452.1 GCA_937888665.1 uncultured Acidobacteriota bacterium | reverse complement strand
ACGATCTGACAAAGTAGTCCTAGCAGCCAGTGGCAGAAGCTCCGTCGTGCGCGATGAGGAAGGCCAGGGGCCGTGCTAGCGACCCACCGCGTACTTCGTGAAGGCTCCACCCGCGAAACGGAGCGAGTTCGGTCCCTCGGCGGCGAACACGTTCCCATCCGCGTCGACCGCGACGCCTTCGCCAGCCGCCCCCTGATAGGGCCTCGTATCCGCCTCAAACGGCGGGATGTAGCCGGTGATGCGATCCTCGTTCACGGGCCCGATGCGCACGCCATTCACCCAGTTCGGATGGCTGGTCATGCTCGACTCGGAGTCGATCGCGTACAGCATGTCGTCTGCGGTGATGAAGATGCCGCTGATGCGCCCGTACGCATAGCGTGAGTCCAGATAGTTGCCGTCCTGGTCGAAGATCTCGATGCGATGGTTACCGCGATCCGCGACAAAGAGGCGCCCCTGCGAATCAAACGCCAACGCGTGGGGTGTGCGGAACTCTCCGTGGAGCGTCCCGATCTGTCCCCACTCCTTCATGAAGGTCCCATCGGGTGAGAACTTCAGGATGCGGCCGGTGGCACCTGACTCAAGTCCCTCCGCGATCGCCCGTGCGGTGGTCATGCCCTGGCCGCTGTGTCCGTCCGCGACATAGATGCTGCCGTCCGGACCGGTGATGACGTCGTTGGGCTGGTTCAGCTGATTCGGCCCGCTCCCCGCCTGGCCCGCCGTGCCAAGACTCAGCAACAGCTCGCCAGTCTGGCTGAACTTGTGGACCTGATGCCCCTTGGTCCCGTCCTGGTTCGCCGCGAAATCGGTCACCCACACGTTGCTCTCGGCATCCACATGGATGCCGTGCGGCGTCATCATGACGCCTCCCCCAAAATTCGCGAGCACTTCCCCAGTGTTACGGTCGAACTTGAAGATCGGGTCAACGGGATTCGAGTCGCAGTTGATTGGCACTCCGCCGCCGAAGGAGCCGGCGCCGCAGCGCTCGTAGGCCCAGACCTGGCCGTCGTTGGGGTCGATATCGATGCCGGCGGTCGAGCCCCATTCACGGCCTTCGGGCAGGTTGCCCCAGTTCGGGATCACGGTGGCGGTGGGGTTCGGCAGACCCTCACCCGTGATGGTGTTGCCCGGTGCGGCGGCGACCGGTGCCGCAGGCGCATCAGACATGGGCTCAGACTCGGTAGCGCACCCGCCAAGGGCGAGCGCACCGCAGGCGAACAACGTAGACATCAGGTGTCGTGACGATGACATGGCAATCTCTCCCATCGAACAGGCGTTCAGTGGGCTCGTGTTCTCGGCTCCACTGCCCGAACGGTTATACCGGCGTCGGCGTTGGTCGGATGATAGCCCGAAACGGCCTCGCTCTGAAGCGCCGCACAGCGGGAGAAACTGTGCCCTCGCCGGTCGACGGGGCCTCGAGGCCCCGTCACTGTCTGCCTCAGTGCGCCCGAAGCGAAACGGCGGCGACGACGACGGCACCGGCGACGACGAGGCGATTCGTGCCCACACGGCGTCTGATCGACTCGTCGACCGGAGCCGCGGAGCGAATCTCGAACTTCGATTAGTAATGAGGAGGCAGCTCGTCCCCCGGGGGCATCCGGGCGTCGTTCATCCCATCGCGTACGGTGGCGACGACCCGGTCGAATTCCGCTTGCAGCCGATCGATGCGACGCTGCTGCGCCACCAGCGCATCGTTCAACTGCCGGATGGTGTCGCCCTGAAACGCCAGGTGCGTTTCCAGGGCGTCGATGCGGTCACCATCGGTCTCCACATGGTCCTCCCGTGGTCCTCTCCGCTGCTCGCACGGTGTTGTTCTCCTATTCCACGGAGTTGACGCGTGCGCCCTTCGCGCCGCGTTCGCGTGTCAGGGCCGAACGCGGATGTATTTTTGCAGTCGGCGCGGCGCCGGCTCGCCGCCATAGATGTTCCCGTGGCGATCGACCGCCACGAACTCGGCCCCGTTTCCGATCGTGCTGCGCGGGTCACCCCACGGGTACAGAATGAACTCGGTCACCCACCCGGTCGCCACCTCGCCGATACGAATACCCATCTCCCACCCAGGATTCTGCACGTCGTCCGATTCAGAGTCCGCCACGAAAATCCTGCCGTTGCGGTCAAAAAAAATGCCGCTCGGTCGCCCGAACTGGGTCCACTGCGCCAGGAACTCCCCTTCTTGGTCGAAAATCTGGATGCGGTTGTTCGACCGGTCACCGACGTAGATCCGCCCGTCGTTGTCCATCGCGATGGCATGAAGGGT
>CALBET010000451.1 GCA_937888665.1 uncultured Acidobacteriota bacterium | reverse complement strand
GAGCGGGTGGAGCGCGCGATCAGCCGGGTGGTCATCTCGCCGCAGGCGGCGCGCGTGGTGCCGTTGATGGCGGCGGCGGCCTCCACGTTTCTGTCGGGCGCACCGCAAGTCATCATTGTGGGCCCGCGCGCGGCGGCCGGGACCATCGCGCTCCAGCGCGTGCTCGTCCAGTGCTATCTGCCGGGCGCGGTCAGCCTGGTCGTGGAGCCGGGCGCCCACCAGGACGCCGTGGCGGAGCGGTTGCCCTGGCTCGGCGCCATGACGGCGGTCGACGGACAGCCGACCGCGTATCTGTGCCGCGACTTCGCCTGTCAGGCGCCGGTCAACGACCCCGACGAATTCCGCGCGCAGCTCGACGCGGTGGCCACGTAACGAGAACTGAGGCATACGACATGACGTTCGATGTAGAAGTGCTGCTCAAGGGTACCGACGCGGTGGTGACGGAAACGGTGACCCAAGAGACGGAGGCGTCCGCGTGGACGGACGCGGATGTCCGTGAGATGTTGCTGTCGACGTTGCGGGTGTTCGCCCGAGCGAGCCACGACGACACCGCTGGTGGCGACGTGGCGCTTCGGGGCCTGAGCTGGATTGTGACCGATACCAAGGATGGCGTCGCCATCGCCATCGAGATCCCGAGCGGCGCCATTGCCGCCGGCCCATTCGACCTCGCCGCCGACGAACTGACCCAGATGGTGGCGCGGGTGATCTCGGCCGGTGCACCGACCACCACCTCGGTGCACTGAGCGGTGGTGCTCGGTATCATCCCAGACACGGGCAGGTGCGGGAATCGGCCCGGCACACGGCTAGAGGCGGAGGGGCTCATGCAGACAGCAAGCGCGTGGACGCGAGCGAGTGTGATCGTCGCGGGGCTGTGTGGCGCCGCCCACCCGGCCGTCGGGCAGACGTCGGTCGAGGCCGGCGCCTGGCCCAGCTATGGCGGGACGAACTGGAGTCAGAAGTATTCACCGCTCGACCAAATCAGCGCCGCCAACTTCGACGACCTGGCCATTGCGTGGACGTGGCAGTCTGAGGACCTGGCGCTCATCGAGAGCCTGCAGCGTCGTTACCTTCCGCCGCTCGATGCCAACGGGTTGAAGGCCACCCCGCTCGTCGTCAACGGCGTGATGTATCTCAGCACGGGACTGGCCCAGGTCGTGGCGCTCGACCCGGTGACCGGCGAGACGTTGTGGATCCACAACCCCCAGGCCTACACCACCGGCGGGAACGCCAGCATCGTCGGTCCGTGGCAGACGCGGGGCCTGGCCTACTGGACCGATGGCGATGCCGACGAACGGCTGCTCCTCGGAACGCACGACGGGTTCCTCATCGCGGTCAACGCACGGACCGGACGGCCGATCAACAGCTTCGGCGTCGACGGCAAGTCTGACCTGCACACGGCTGTGCCGCGGGCCACCCGGGGGAACCTGCCGCTGTTCAGCAACGAGGGGCATACCGTGTCGCCCAACTCGCCCCCGGTCGTCGTGCGCGACACCGTTATTTCCGGGGCGGCGATGTCCGACCGGCCGACGCTCAAGGAGTGGCCACCGGGCTCCGTGCAGGGGTTCGATGTGCGCACCGGCGACCTCAAGTGGGTGTTCCACACCATCCCCCAAGCCGGCCAGTTCGGTGAGCACACCTGGGAGAACGGGTCGAACCTGTACACGGGCAACGCGAACGTCTGGTCGACCTTGAGCGGCGATGACGAACTCGGTCTCGTCTATCTGGCGACCACCGCGCCCACGAACGACTACTGGGGCGGCGAGCGGCTCGGAGACAACCTGTTCTCGCAGTCGATCGTCGCGGTGGACGTCGAGACCGGCGAGCGGGTCTGGCATTTCCAGGCGATTCATCACGGCGTGTGGGATTGGGATTTTCCGACCGCGCCGACGTTGATGGATATCACGGTAGACGGACGCGAGATTCGGGCGCTGGCCCAGGTCAGCAAGCAGGGATTCACGTATGTGTTCGACCGCGCCACCGGCGAACCGGTCTGGCCGATCGAAGAGCGCCCGGTGCCGCCGTCCGAGGTGCCCGGCGAAGTGCTCTCGCCGACGCAGCCACACCCGACCAAGCCGCCGCCGTTCGAGTACCAGGGGGTGACCGAGGACCTGCTGATCGACTTCACCCCCGAGCTGCGAGCCGAGGCGGTCGAGATACTGCAGCAGTACGCCCACGGCGGGATGTTCACACCCCAGACCCTGTATGACGAGAATGGGACCCACGGGACGTTGCAAGTGCCCGGGTCCGGGGGGGGCGCCAACTGGAGTGGCTCCGGCGCCGATCCCGAGACGGGGTTCCTCTACGTGCCGTCAGGTAGCGGCTTGACCCGGATGGTGCTCGTAGAAGGGAAGCCGAGTTACACCAACCTCCGGTACGTCCCCAACGGCAAGCTCGGGCCCGAGAGCATTCACCCGGACCGTCCGGCGGCCGTGACGGGGCCGCAGGGCCTGCCGCTCATCAAGCCGCCCTACAGCCGACTCACTGCCTACGACATGAACCGCGGTGAGATTGCCTGGCAGACACCCACGGGTGTCGGCAGCGATCGCATCCGCAATCATCCGGCGCTGGCCGGTCTCGACCTGCCACCCCTGGGTGGGCAGATGACCACGAGTGGCCCGCTCATCACCAAAACCCTGGTCATGCTCGGGCTCGGGCCGGCCGGGTCGAACGACAGCGCGGTGCTGGCGGCCTACGACAAGGCGACAGGTGTCCAGCTCGGACAGGCGGCGCTGCCGGCCCGCCCGCTGGGCACGCCGATGACCTACGCGATCGACGGGCGCCAGTTCATCGTGCTCACCTTGGTGGGTGCGCAGATGGTGGCCCTCGCGTTGCCGTCAGAGTAGGCGCAGGACAGGGTCACGCCGGCCAGCACCCGGTGGTCGTCGTTCCGTCGGTGCCCGGGCTGCGGTGGCCCGCCTCACATGAAGCTGCCACGTTCCCTCGTGTCGGTCGGTCTGGCAACGGCGCTCATGGCGCTGCCCTCGCTCCATGAGGCCGAGGCTCAACCGCCTGCTGCCGTCGGCGACGGCGCTTATCGTGGCTACCTCGCCGTGCGGGGGCTGGGGGGTGGCGAGTTCGAGGTGATCGACGCGCTCAACGCCGACGGCCTCTTCGTGCCGGCGTCGGTGCTCAAGGTGGTGACGGTCGCGACCGTGCTCGACCACCTGGGCGCTGACCACCGCTGGCTCACCCGCCTGACGTCACGCGCTGCGATCAACGGCGGCGTCCTCGACGGTGACCTGGTCATCGAGCCGGGCGGCGACCCGACCTGGGGTGGACAGTTCTTTGACGGCGGCGCCGCCGAACCGCTCGCCGCATTGGCCCAGCAACTTCGCGTGCGTGGTCTGACACGGGTCGCGGGCAATCTGGTGGTCGACGCCAGTCTGTTTCCCGGCCGTCCGCATCCGACCGACCGTGGCGTCGCCGATCTGCCGTATGGCTATGGCACGCCGACCGCCGGCCTGGCGGTTGATGAAGCCACCATCACGGTGCGGGTCGCGCCAGGGGTGGCGGTCGGCGTGCCGGCGCGCGTGACCGCTCCAGACGACGTTGAGGTGATCAACCACACCACCACCGTCGGCCGAGAGCGGCATGGCGCCGGCACCCTCGACTTCGTGCCGGTGTGGGGCACCGACACGCTGCTCCTGCGCGGCGAATTTCCGATCAGCGAACCCGCCTTCGTCGTGTCCG
>CALBET010000450.1 GCA_937888665.1 uncultured Acidobacteriota bacterium | reverse complement strand
ACCGAAGCCCGTGGTCAGTATCTCAGCCCCCGGGATGCCCCCGACACGCAGCAGATACGCCACCGGATAGGTCAGCGCCGCGAGCAGCACGGCGCCCAGCGGCAACAGCACCGCCGCAAGCGTCAGACCGAGAATCCACGCCGAGACGCGGAGGGCGGGACGCCACCGATAGAGTCGCGTCGCGCGTGCGGCCTGCCAGAGCCCGCCCGATTCCCAGAGCTGCGCCGCGCCGTCGATCGCGGCGAACGCGGCTCCAACCGCTCCGATGCCGCGACCGGCGACCAGGTCGATCTTGACACCCGCCTCGTGGAGGGCGCGCAATACCCCAGCGTGATAGGCGCCAGCGGTCCCGGTCCCGGTCAGGACCAGGGCGGTGCGACGGTGTGGTGCGTAAGAACCGTGCGACACAGATGGGGGCGGAGCGGCGGTGTCGACGGTGTCGTCCTTCACAGCGCGGCGGGTCACTCGCCGTGAATGGTGACGAGTTTGAGGACCTCGAATTCGCGGGTACCGCTCGGGGTCGGCACCTCCACCTCGTCGCCCTCTTCCTTCCCCATCAACGCCCGCCCAATGGGAGAGGCGGTAGAGATCCACCCCTTGTCGGGGTCGGCGTCCTCAGGCATCACGAGCTGATAGACCACGGCGCCGCCGCCGGTCTCGCGCAGATGAACGGTGGAACCGAAGGACGCACGGTCGTCTGGAATCCGGTCCAGATTCATCAGCGACACCTCGGCCACGCGCTTGTGGAGCATCGACAACCGGGCCTGGACGAACGACTGCCGATCCTTGGCCGCTTGATATTCGGCGTTCTCACGCAGATCGCCAAGCTCGCGCGCACGCTTGATTTCTTTTGGTAGCTCGCTGTTGAGCTCGCGCATGAGTATCGCGATCTCGTCCTCGAACCGCTTGATGAGCTGGGCTTTCATCGGGTGTCTGGCGCCGTCGGCTCCGCGGGCCCGGGGGTGACGCCAATCGGGTAACGATAGCACATCTGCTATGCTCACCATCGTCGCGAACAGGACCCAATCGTGCATCACATCACCAGCCGCCGCAACCCGATCGTGGCGCGGTTTCGCGACGCCGCCAGACGGGCCACGCCCACGGATTCGACCGCGCTGCTGGAGGGTCCGCGGCTTATCGAAGAGGCGCTCGCCGCCGGCCTGACCATCGATGTGGCGGCGGTCAGTAGCGCGCCCACGACGTGGGACCGCTGGTCACCGTTGCTCGAGCGGCTCGGACGCGTCACCCAGCTGGTGCAGGTGTCACCAACGGTCATGTCCGCGCTCAGCCCCGTCTCAACCCCCACCGGACTCGTGGCGATTGCCAGCCTCCGGCCCGCGCGGTTCGAATCGACCCTGGGCGCGGCCCAGCCGCTCGTGCTGGGACTGGTCGGCGTCCAGGACCCCGGCAATACCGGCGCCGTGATTCGCGCGGCTGAGGCGGGCGGGGCGACCGGCGTCGTGACGGTCGCCGGCGCAGACCCGTATGGCTGGAAGGCGCTGCGCGGATCGATGGGGAGCACGTTGCGGCTCCCGGTCGTCCGCGCAGACGATCCCGACCGCATCCGGGCCGACGCCCGCGCGAGCGGACTACGCCTGCTCGCCGCGGTCCCGCGCGGCGGTACCCCCACACCCGATGCCGACCTCTCTCGCCCCTGCCTGATCTGGCTCGGGACGGAGGGTGACGGTCTCGCCCCGCCGATCGTCGACTACGCCGACGAGCTGATCTCTGTCCCCATGCACGCGCCGGTCGAGTCGTTGAACATCGCCGTCGCCTCGGCGCTGATCGTCTACGAGGCGGCCCGGCAACGGGCCCACCGCTCAGGGTCGTCCACCGGCGACCAGGGACGGCCCGCGTGACGTCCGGATCGTTGTTCGGTGAACCGGTTGTGCCGGCCACCCCCGGCGTATCAGCCACCGCGCCACTGGCGGATCGGATGCGCCCGGCCACCTTCGACGAACTGGTCGGGCAGGACGAGTTGCTCGGACGCGGTCGCCCGCTGCGTCACGCCATCGAACGTGACACCCTGCAGTCGATCATCTTGTGGGGGCCACCCGGCACCGGAAAGACGACGCTCGCGCGTCTGATCGCCTCTGTGACCGCGTCACGCTTTGTCGCCTTCAGTGCCGTCCTCTCCGGCATCAAGGAGATCCGCGCCGTGATGGCGGACGCCGAAGACGCCAGACGGCGGGGCGAGCGACGGACCATCTTGTTCGTCGACGAGATTCACCGGTTCAACAAGGCGCAACAGGACGCGTTTCTCCCACGCGTTGAAGCGGGCGATATCGTGCTGATCGGCGCGACCACCGAAAACCCGTCCTTCGAGGTCAATGCCGCATTGCTCTCACGGTCGCAAGTCTACGTCCTACGAGCACTGACCGCGCCGGACATCTCGACCATCCTCAATCGCGCCGTGGCCGACGAGACCCGCGGACTCGGTGGCCACCCGGTGCAGGTCGAACCTGAGGCGATTGCCGCCATGGCCCGCCACGCGAATGGCGACGCGCGCGCTGCCCTCAACGTGTTGGAACTGGGTGTGGCCGCCGCCGTCGCGCGCGCGGCCGAGGCGGGCACCCCCGGAGCGGCCAGGCTGGACCTCGCGCTCGCCGCCGACGCCATGCAACGCCGGGCGCTGGTGTACGACAAGGACGGCGAAGAGCACTACAACCTGATTTCGGCGTTGCACAAGTCGATGCGCAACAGCGACCCGGACGCCGCGGTGTACTGGCTGGCGCGTATGGTCGAAGCGGGCGAGGACCCCCTCTACATCGCCCGCCGGCTGGTGCGGTTCGCGTCGGAGGATGTCGGGAATGCGGACCCGCAGGCGCTCGCGCTCACCGTCGCCGCCAAAGACGCCGTACACTTCATGGGCATGCCCGAGGCCAACACCGCGCTGGCCCAGGCGACCGTCTATTTGGCGTCCGCCCCGAAGAGCAACGCGGTCTACACCGCGTACACGCGGGCCGCGGCAGACGCGCATCGAGAGGTGGCGGACCCGGTGCCGCTGCATCTCCGCAACGCCCCGACTCGGCTCATGAAACAACTCGACTACGGCAAGGGCTATCAGTACGCTCACGATGAACCGGACGCCGTGGCCGCGATGGATTGCCTACCCGCGTCGCTCCAGGGACGCCAGTATTACGTCCCGACGGCGCGTGGTTTCGAGAAGGAACTCGGCCGCCGATTGTCCGCCTGGCGCGATCTCAAAGCGCGCCGACGCGCCGAGACCCCGAAGCCGACCGACTGATGCCTGGAGCGCTCTACTACGTCGGCCGCGGACTGCAACTGCTGGGAATGGGCACGTTGCTGGAGGCAATTCTGATCGCCGGCCCGCTCGGTCCCAGTCCGCGCGGCTTCGGCTTCGGCGTCGCCGCGTTCATCGCGGGCTATCTCCTCGTGAAGAACACGG
>CALBET010000449.1 GCA_937888665.1 uncultured Acidobacteriota bacterium | reverse complement strand
GTGGCGGACGCCGCGAACCGACGCCGCCGCCGGCAGAGCGGGAGGGGTCACGGACGGTCAGTAGCCCACTGCCGCGCCGCGCACCGCCCCAGCTCACGCCCCCGCGGGCCAAGCCGACACCGACGCCACCACCACCGCTTGTAAGAGACCCCCTGCCTGAGCTGCTCGCGCCCCTGGCGGCGGTCGGGGCGAACACACGAGATGTGTCCGGCCTCCTGAGCCGGATCGTGGCGTCGCCGGCCCCCGTCGCCGACAGCCGCGGCACCGGAGCCGGAGGCGGGGTCGGCCGCGGCGCCGGGGTTGGGGTCGGCCAGGGCACCGGCCGCGGAGTCGGCGCTGGCGACGGGGGCGGCACGGGCGGCGGACCGTACCGGCCTGGGAGCGGAATCGAACCGCCGGGACTCGTGCGCGAAGTGACCCCCGACTACACCGAGCAGGCCCGCCGAGCGGGGGTCGAAGGGGAAGTGCTGCTGGAGATGGTCGTCACGGCGAACGGCACCGTCACCGACGTGCGCGTGCTGCGACACCTCGGGTCCGGGCTGGACGAACGCGCGATCGCCGCCGTCCGACAGTGGCAATTTTCACCGGCACGGCGACAGGGCGCACCTGTCGCCGTGCTCGTCGAGGTGGCGGTGGAGTTCAGACTGCGATAGTGGCCTCGCGCACGAGGCACGGACCCTGAGGGTCAGAGCCCTAAGCTTGGGAAAGAGATGATGGATATCGCCCTGGTCAGTGTGACCGCAATTTCGTTGACGATGGCGTTCGCCATGGGCGTCGTGGCCTGGCGGGTCATTCGGGAGGAACGACGCCGTTCGGACGCGCGGGTCGCCGCGTTGCTGACCGAGCTCGATCACACCCGGGACGGCACGGGCGGTGGCGCAGCCACGCGGCCGCGGTCGCGTGGGTCGGCCCCACCCGCGTCCCGGGTACCAGCCGTGCCAAACCCACCGTCTGTGCCGCGATCACCCGAGCTGCTCACCGTCGCGCCAGAACCCTCAGTGTCGCGCCGGCCGCTCCTGGCAACTGTTGCGGCGGTGGGGGTGGTGCTCGTGGTGGCGACCATCGCGATGCGGTCTGGCCGCGAAGCCTCTCCACCGGTGGCGTCCGGGCCGGCAACCCCGGTCGAGCTCCTCTCACTTGCGCACGCCAGGCAGGGTGAGTATCTAGCGATTAGCGGGGCCCTGCGAAACCCGACCGACGGCGTGGACCGCGGGCGGCTGAGCGTCATGGCCACCGTCTTCGATCGAGACGGCACGCTGATCGGGACCGGGCAGACGCCGCTGCCGGTGCGGGCACTGGCCCCAGGCAGCGAAACGCCGTTCACCATTTCGATGCCGGACGCCGACCGCATCAGTCGATATCGGATCAGTTTCGCGCAGGACCAGACGAGTGTCCCACACATCGATCGTCGGCGGACGCCGGACGCTGGTGAGACCGCGGCCACGGCCGGAAGAGTCCAACCATGACCATCCGACAGACACTCACGGTGCTCGCCCTGGCGACGGTCCCGATTGTCCTGGCCGGTCAGCAACCACCCCGAGACGACACCGGCCAGGCACCCAAGGACGCACCGGCGACCACTGAAGACGACCAGCGGTTCGTCTTCCGCACCGGCGTCAATCTGATCAACGTGACGGCGACCGTCACTGACGCCCGTGGCCGCTTTGTCGGTGGGCTCACCCGGGACGACTTCACCATCTACGAGGATGGCGAGCAGGTCGACGTGACGCAGTTCAGCAACGAGCGAGTACCGGTCAGCTTGGGTATCGCGCTCGACACGAGCGGGAGCATGGAGGGCCGAAAGATGGACGCGGCACGGACCGCGCTCGACCGCTTCCTGTACGAGCTGCTCGCCCCGGACGACGAGATCTTCTTGTACGAATTCAACTACACGCCCGAGTTGCTCCAGGACTGGACCGTCGACCGCGATCGTGTGAGTCGCGCGCTGCGTGGCATTCGGCCCCGGGGCGGAACGGCGATGTACGACGCTGTGGCGGAATCGGTGCCGCGGGTCGCGGAGGGGCAGCACCGGAAAAAGGCACTGCTGATCATCTCCGACGGCAACGACACCAACAGTGAAACCGACGTCAGGGCCCTGCGCCAGCTCATCCGGGAGAGCGAGGCGCTCGTCTATGCGATCGGCATCGACGGAGAATCTCGGCGCGCCGGTTGGAACCCCCGCGGTCGGTCCATTCCCATTCCATCCCCGAGACCCAACCCGAGCCCCTTTCCGTTTCCGGGCGGCGGGGGCCGGGCGCCCCAGCTGCCGACGGGGCGCCCCGCCGGCGGCGGCAATCAAGAGGATCGGGTCAACGTGTCCGCGCTTCGAGATCTGACCGACGACAGCGGCGGCCGGACGGAGATCGTGCGTGACGCCGGCGACCTCGACCCGGCCACAGCCGGCATCGCGCGTGAGCTGAGCCAGCAGTACTACCTCGGCTATCCGTCCGACTCGGAGCCAGACGGCCGCTGGCACGCCATCCGGGTCGAGGTGCGAGATCCGGCCTACCGGGTCCGAGCCCGACGCGGATATACCGCCTCCCCCTGAGGCCCCCTATGAGCCGTGGCCCGCTCTGCCCAGAGCGGCGGTGTACCCCTCTGCTATCATCCGGCGCGTGGACTTGCTTGCGGCCATCGGTCTGAGTCTTGTGGGCAGCGGGGGTGGCGTGCTGCTGGCGTCGCCTCTCCTCCTGCTGCGGCGAGACACCCGACTCCAGGTCGTTCCAGACCTGATCAGCTACGCCGTCGGCACCTTGCTCGGGGTGGCGTTACTCAAACTGGTTCCGGAGGCGCTCGAGTCACTCCGAGCCCCGGCGGCGCTGGGCGCGCTGCTCGCCGGCATCCTCACCTTCTTCATGCTGGAAAAACTGGTCCTGTGGCGTCACTGTCACACCGCCGACTGCGACGCGCATGAGACCAGTGCGACCCTGATCCTGATCGGCGGCGGACTGCACAACTTCACCGACGGCGCCATCGTCGGCGCGGCCGTGCTCACGTCGTTCCCCCTGGGACTCACCACCGCGGTGGCGGTGGCGGCCCACCAGATCCCGCAAGAAGTGGGTGATTTTGCGATTTTGCTCGACGCCGGCTACTCGCGCTCACGCGCGCTCGTGCTCAATACCCTGTCTGCGTCGACCTGCGCCTTAGGGGCGGTCGCGGTCTACGTGGCCGCCGGCGTGGCTCCGAACGCGCTTCCCTACGTGCTGGCCTTCGCGGCGGGCAGCTTCCTCTATGTCGCCATGTCCGACCTGATCCCGGGCCTGCACCGGGAAGCCGTCGACGTCGGCGCGGTTCGTCAAGTGGTGATGATTGCGCTTGGCGTCGGTACCATCGTGTTGCTCTAACAGCCCGTGGTGAAGCATCGTCGCCATCCGCCCGACACGTTCCGCGGCGACAGGTGAAATATCGGGGCGGCCGCTGGGGTCTGTAGTACCGTGCCGGTCCTATCCATGTGGACACGACAACCCGTGCTGGCAGTCGCCCTGTGCCTGGCCATCGTTGCGATGATGCCTCCGGGAACGGCGCTCGGCCAGGCGCGTCGCGGCGGCACCCAGTCTCCTGCCCAGCCGCCCAGCCAGCCCTTTGGACAGCCAACCCGCGACACACCCGCGCAGGAGGCGAGCCGCGGCGAGGCGACGCTGTCCGGTCGCGTCCTGAGCGCCGATACGGGGGCGGTGGTCAAGCGCGCAGTCGTCTCGCTGCAGGGCGAAGACATCCGGGGCCGGCGCCGAGCTCAAACGGACGAGACCGGTCGATACGTCTTCGCCGATCTCGCGGCCGGCCGGTACACGGTGACGGTCAGCAAAGCGGGATTCGTCACCCTCGCGTTCGGCCAGAAACACCCCCGACAGCCGGCGCTCCCGATTCAGATTGATGCCAACGCGCAGCTTCGAGGCGTAGACATCGCGTTGCCTCGCGGATCGGTGCTGACCGGGACGGTGTCGGATGAAGACGGCGAGCCTCTGGCCCGGGCCCTGGTGCTCGCCTCGCGCTATGTCTATCGCCAGGGCGAGCGCCAGATCGAACCAGCCGGCACCGACCAGACCGACGACCGGGGTCAGTTCCGCGTGTTCGACCTCGAGCCGGGCGACTACTTCGTCAGCGTGACGTTGATTCAGCGACCGGGTGGCGGCGGTGTCGGGTTCGGCGGTCGGGGCGGCGCGGGCGGACCATTCGGACGGGCCGGGCGAGGCGGAGGGGCCGGGCCGTTCCCGAACCCCGCCGCGGGGAGCGACCCGGAGCCCACCGGTTTTGCGCCGACCTACTACCCCGGGGTCACCGAAATCCGTCAGGCCATGCCGCTCACCCTGGGCCTGAGCCAGGTGATGAGTGGCGTCGACTTCGCCGCGCAGCTCGTCCCGATGGCGCGGGTCGGCGGCCTGGTCATCGCCCCCGACGGGTCGCCGGCCGGCGGCACCCAGATCATGCTCACCCCAACCGACGACACGCGGCGCATACCTGGCAACGGGCTGGGCGGTCGGGTCGCAGAGGACGGCTCCTTCGAGGTCAGCAACGTCCCGCCCGGTCGGTACAGGGTGGAGGCGCTGGCCGGCCGACGAGGGGGAGACCGCGAGCAGGTCTTCGCGAATCACGAGGTCACGGTCGCGGGGCAAGACGTCACCGACGTCACGCTCATGCTGCGTCGCGGCGCCCGGCTCAGCGGCACCGTCGAATTCACCAGCAGCCAGACGCCACCGCCCTCCTTTGAACGATTGGCGATCACGACCAGTCCGCTCGTCTCGTCAGGCCTCCGGATGCAAGGCGAATCCGGCGTGCGTGTCGAGCCGGACGGCAGCTTCGTCCTCGGCGACATCGGTCCTGGCCCGCGCCTGATCGGGGTGACCGGAGCCCCGGACGGGTGGCAGCTCTATGCGGTCCAACTCGAGGGACGCGACGTCATCGACACCCCGGTCGAGCTCCGGGGCGAGGAATCGATTGAGCACGTCGTGCTGGTGCTCACCGACCAGATCACCGAGCTCACCGGCACGGTGCGCGATGAGGGCGGCGACGCCCTGACCGACTTCACGGTCATCGCCTTTCCCACCGACGAGCGGCTATGGCGGCCGCGTTCCAGACACATCCTGGCGTCCCGACCTGATCAAAACGCCCAGTACCGGCTCCGCGGACTACCACCCGGAGACTATCTTCTCTCCGTGGTCGAGGTCGTCGAAGAGGGTGAATGGTTCGAACCTCGATTCCTCGAGGAGCTGCGGCGGCGCGCCACGCGTATGACCTTGCGCGGCGGCGAAGCCCAATCGCTCAACCTCGCGCTCGAAGCGGAGCGCTAGGTTTCCGGGCGAGGCGCCCGTCTGGTCGCGTTACTTCGTCGGTCACAGCCCGCCTGGCTG
>CALBET010000448.1 GCA_937888665.1 uncultured Acidobacteriota bacterium | reverse complement strand
CCTACCAGAACTCCAACCCGGCCGTGGTGATCGGCCAGCACCTCAACGCCGCTATCCCAAAGCTGAGCGAGCGCCGCCCTGACATGGCGGCCCTCGACAATGAACTGGCGGCAGCGCTCGCCAAGAACCCTGATGATCGATTTGCGACGTGTGGTGAATTCGTACGGGCGCTCGGGGAACAACTACCTGGAAGCGCAGTCCTACATGCTGCCGCCGCAGCCACTACGCAAGCACCGATTTACCGCTCGGACAGGGAGACTGAGCGAACGCCCCCGCCAGAACCGCTCCCGCCTGGATGGTACCCGGATCCCAGCGGTAAAGGCGGAACGCTGTATTGGGACGGCCGAGGATGGCTCACCGCGCCGTTACCCAGCCAGGAGCAACCAGATGTTCACGCAGCTGGAGGTTCCGCGGAGAGGCGATCTGGGCTCTGGCTCGTGGTCGCCGGCGTCGGCGTCGGCGTCGGCGTAGTGACAGCCTTGGCGATCGCCGCCCCCTGACCGGCCCACTCAACACATCCCACTACCACCGCCTCCTGCGCCGCCCCAGTGGCGCAGACCCCCGCCGCCGCCAACCAACAGGGCAGCACCACAACGACACACCCCGCCACCACCACCGGCCCACCCGACCCGCCAGATTCGCCGCCCCACCCAGCCTCCCAGGAACTCCTCACTGCGCCACCAGTCAGATCCCAGGCCTTCATCGCCGAGGACTGACCGTTCGCTCATCGGCCATACGTCTTCTGCCCGCCCGTGCACGTTCTCAAATCTGAATGCATATTCTCAAGATTGACTGCACGGCGATGAATCATCGTCGCTGCTCTGAGTGGAACCTTCGTAGGCCCGGATTTGTTCGCTCGACCGGTATTGCTCAGCGCCGGGTTTCTCGATGAACTGCAGGAGGTTGCCAGCTACGTCGGCCAGTTCGGCCTTCACCTCAAGGGGGGTTGTGTAGAAATACTCGCGGCGAGATTGACTCGATTGACTCGAGCGTGGGCAAATCGGCGGTGCAGTTCAGCCTCGACCCCCACAGCGTCGTCGGAAAAGAACAGGGCGTGCACATCGAAACCGAAAGGCACTGAAGCATCACCGAGCTCACGCACTCGATCCATGGGCTCCAGCCGCCGGGTCATTCCAATCTTCACGATCCCAGGCCTAAACGAACCGAGGTTGCTGATGACATAGACATAGCCGGCGCGGATGTCCTGGCAGTGCAACTTTTTGCCTTGGTGTTCAACGGTCTCGTCCGAACCGCGGCGGCAGACTCGTACGCCGAAACTCAGTCCCGTAGAGACATTCTCGCGCGGCAACGGGTCAGCGACGCTCTTCGGCGCGAGTACCAACGCCGATACGCTCAACTGGTGGACAACGTTCTGCCGCTGCTGCGCGTACTGCAATCGAGTCAGCCGGTCACCGAGGACGTTCAGCGCCGAGCCCGAGCGGAATCCCGGCGCCTGCGAGCTCTGTTCGACCAGTCGACCATGTTCGATCATCCGTTGATGCGATGCGTACGACCACTGGTCGACAACGCCGAGAGACGCCACATCGACGTGTCGATCGACATGTCCGGCGAGTTGCCCGAGCTCAGGCCAGACGGCACCGACGTTGTTGTGCAACCTTTGTCACACATCCTCGCCGCCAACGCGTCCTCTGTTCGGCTGGTGGTCACCGGCAACGCGGAGGAGTCCACCGTAAGCGCCGTCTGCGGCAACATGACCGATCCCGACGAGCTGATCGAACGGCTTCAAGACCACCCCGGCGTGCAGATCCTGAGATCCGATCCCCTGGTGTGGTTCCTCATCCGTTACCCCTCGCAGCACTCGGCGTGATCACCGTGTTCGCCAAACGTTGGTGCTCGATCCTGGCGTTGCCACTGACCGAGCACGATCGTGGCGCCGGTTATTGGTGGGAGTTGTCGATGCGGCAGGTGAAGGATTCGCACACGCTGGTGTTCGATGCGCCACGGCGTGCCCGCGGGTTCTTCGAGGCGTTGGTCGCTGACGATCTTGGCATCGGCTGTCCGACTAGCGCACACACAGGCCAATCGGAGCATATTTTCCGCCTGCACCGTACCGGTCGGCTGGACCTGGCCAACAGTTGACGACCTGCCAATTGTTCTGGAAGCTAGGTGTTGACGTCGATTCCTGCCAGCGCTGGGAAGACCCTCCGCAACCAACGGTGAGCTTGTAGGACTTCCCCTGGGTGTTGTAATTCCAACTTTGAGAACTACCTTGCCCCCTTCGCTGCGCCCAACCGCTTTTCCCCCCTTTGACGGTGACCCACACCCCGACGACGGCATCGCCGTTCACGCAATATACCCGGCCGCTGTTTTCCGCGTTTGCCGTGCCTGACGCTGTCAGCGCCAGTCCTGCTGCAATCGCTACAGCAGCAGAAACTGATACTGCTGACTTCGTCTTGCGCATTACTCGCCTTTCGATAGCTGTCCGACATGTCGAAAGTTGATTCCATTCTCCGCTACAGGCGTCATGCCGAAGGTCCGGCGCCAAGATGATGTTTGCGAACCTCCTTCCCCACGTCGCAGACCGTATCCTTGCACGGTGGCTTTTCGAGCTGAATTGTCTGGCAATGCGCAGCTAGTAAGGCATCGCTCGGGTCACTCGTAGCGTTACAGACACGGTCTTAGGCAGTCGGTCGGAAAGTTTGCTTGCATAAGCAACGATCCCTCCAGCCCCCATACCAACTTGTGTAATAAGCCCGAGGTGATCGGGGTCTGCAGCCATGATCACCGAGCACCGATCCGAGATCGCCCGCCCCATACCTGTCGCCCATGACCGTGTGGGTTGACTCCTAGACGGCCTGCGCCTCGGATCGGTGCGATCCGCGCGAGGAGTGGCTGAAGAGAGGCCTGTGAAGCCGAAAGTTGGTGTGCCCACCGCGCTTCCATCCAGAAATCGAGGCAAGGAGACAAATAGGTGTCAACGACATCGACGACCCGGGAGCACATGGTGATCGCGATCGATCCGCACAAGGCGTCCTGGACCGCCGCTGCGGTCGACGCATCGCTACAACCCGTGGCAACGATTCGAGTCCCAGTCAGCCGCGACGGCTACCGTGTACTCCGCCGCTTCGCCAACCGCTGGCCCGATCCAGGCGCTAACGGAGTTTGCTGTCATCCGAACGGGTGAACATTGGTGCCTGTTTGAATGCACTACTAGCCACGTCACGCGGGCGCACAGCTGTGCCGCTACCAAACTCCGATCACATCGCTCCCGCCGGTAAGTCAACAGTCCGGGCTCGGCGCGAAGGCCCCACCGCGCCATCGACACTAGGCTGCGCGCCGGCACGGCATCAT
>CALBET010000447.1 GCA_937888665.1 uncultured Acidobacteriota bacterium | reverse complement strand
TCCTCATCCTTGCCGGCAAGACCGATCTGACCTGGGGCCAGGAGATTGCATTGACGCTCCGGTACCCGGAGCACATGTACCTCGTGATCTTCGTGCTCGGGCTGATGGTGCAGTATTTCTTTTCGGTCACGTTGACGACGCTCTCGGCGGCCGCCACGCTGTATCTGCTGGGCGTCGCCTATTCCGGTGCGACGGGCGTCTATTTCTTCGTCGACACGAGTATTCCGATCGCGGTGTTTCTGGGGCTGCATCTCTTGGTCACCGATCCATCGACGTCTCCCAGGACCCCGTTCGGACGCGTGCTGTTCGGGTCGCTGTACGGCGTGAGTGTCTTCGCGCTCTATGGGCTCCTGGGGCCGCTCGGCGTGCCCACGTTCTACGACAAGCTGCTGGCGGTCCCGCTGCTGAATCTGAGCGTGCGGGCGTTGGACCGTTTTGTCCGCTCGCTCGACGCCGAGACGTTTGGTCTCGACAGGCTCTGGCCGAGCATGTCTCCGCGGCAGCTCAACCTGGGCTCGATGGCGGTGTGGACACTGCTGTTCGTCGCCTTGCTCAGCACCAACGCGGTAGGCTCGAAGCACGAAGGCGCCAATCCCGCGTTCTGGGAACAGGCCTGTTCCCAGGGGTTGCGCGGCGGCTGCCGCACGCTGCTGATCCGGCAGTCCAACAACTGCCGGGAGGGGTTTGCCTGGTCGTGCAACGAACAGGGGATTCTGCTGGCTCAGGGGGCTGTCGTCGAGGGAGACCCCGGTGGCGCGGCGGCCAGTTTTACCAGGGCCTGCGACCTGGGTCTCGCGGTGGGGTGCGCCAACGGGGACACGCTCGCCGCGGGGGGCACGGAGTTCGGGCGGGCGTCGACGAGCCTGGCCTACGCTACCGCCTACCAGGACAGGCAGCCGCTGAGCCGGGACTGTGACTCGGGCGATCCCGAGTCCTGCTACCTGCTGGCGCGAGCTGTCCGTGGGGTGGCCCGCGACGAGGGGCTGGCCCGCACGTTGTTCGCGCGGTCGTGCGACCTGGGTTGGGCGCCCGGCTGCAGCAGTCTGGCCGAGATCTACCTCCGGGGCGACGGCGTGGCGGTCGATTCAGCGCGGGCCGCCGAGCGGTTCTCTCAAGCCTGCGGCGCGGGAGAGGCGATGAGCTGCCTCAGGCTGGGCCTGATGTATCGTCTCGGTCAGGGCTTGGCGCTCGATGCGGGGCGGGCCGCCGAGTTGATGGAACAAGCGTGCGCGATGGGTTTGCCAGACGCCTGTCAGATGCTCGAAGAGAGCGCGGCTCCCCTGGTGCCCGAGTCTACGGCCGAGTCGAGATAGGACGGGCCCGGGTCCCTAACGCGCTGCCAGCGCCGCTTCCAACCGCCTACGCATATCCGCGTTGTCCGGCGTCAGTCGGACCGCTTCCCGGAAGTGAGCGACCGCCTCGTCCAGTTCGCCCCGCTGTTGCAGCACCGTGGCGAGATTCGCGTGCGCGTCGGCGAACTCGGGGGCCAGCGCGATGGCCTGCCGGAAGCGGGTGACCGCTTCGTCCCGCTGTCTCTCGTCGTCCTGCTGCGCGAGCGCAATCCCGAGGTCGTTGTAGGTCGCCGGGTTTTTCACCAGCCGCAAGACCTCACGATATTGCGCGATCGCGTCATCGGGGCGGCCCAGGCTCTGCGACGTCATCGCCAGATTGTTGTGTGCCTCGACGAACGCCGGCTCGAGCTCGGTCGCGCGTCGGAAGTGCATGGCCGACTCGTCGAGCTGCTCGAGCGCTCCAAGCGCCATCCCGAGGTCGTTGTGTGCGACCGGCGAATCGGGCGCCAGTTCCACCGCTCGGCGGAAGTGGGTGAGCGCCTCCTCGACCTCGCCCTTGGCCTGGAGCGCCGAGGCCAGGTTCGAATGCGCGTCCGCGAAGTCTGGATCCACCTCCACGGATTGACGAAACAGCGCGAGGCCGTCCTCGCGTCGGTCCTGTGCCATCGCGAGCAAACCGAGGTTGTTGTACGCCTCGACCCAGCCCGGCTCCAGCTCCGTCGATCGCCGATAGTGACGCTCTGCCTCCTGGAGCTCACCCATTTCGACGAGCACGTTGCCCAGATTGACGTGCGCTTCGGTGAACTGCGAATCGATCTCGATAGCCGACCGCAGTTGTTCGGCCGCATCCTGGAGTTCGCCCTCGATGGCGAGGGCGTTGCCCAGGTTGAAATACGCGTCCGCGTCGGTCGGCGCTATCTCCAGTGCCCTTCGGTAGTGGCTGATCGCCTCGGTCACCTCGCCGGTCGCCGCCAGTGCAGTACCGAGATTCGTGAGGGCCACCGCGTTATTCGGATTACGCGCCAGGGAGTCGCGGTAGAGAGCAATGGCGGCCTCCACGTCGCCCTGTGTCTGCAGCTCCGTGCCGACGTTGCTCTCGGTGACGGCCCGCATCTGCGCCATGGAGAACGCCGGCCAGTTCGTGAAGATCGCCATCAGGAGGATGGCCGCCCCGCCCCAGGCCAGCTCCGGCCGTGGCCGGCTGCGCAGCAGCGGACCGATGTTGGCGAGTCCGGCCGCTGCGAGCAGGATGAGAAACGGCACCAATGGATAGCGGTACCGCGCCATGATCGCGAAGGCGACGAGCGTCACCGCATAGGTCGCGAGCAGCAGATACAGGAGGCTCAGCTCTCGTCTTCGGCGCCAGGTGGCCCAGACCCCGACCAGCGCTAGCGGCGCCAGGATTCCAAAATGCCAGACGATGCCGGAGGCGCGGAGCACGAACGAGCGGTCCGCGTAGCTCAACTGGTCTTCGGTGTCGGCCACCTCCGCCGCGTTCCAGGCGAGCACGACCTTGCGTCCCATCAACTGGAGCCAATCGAGTGGCTCCGACCAGATGTAGGCGAGGGTCCGGCCCGTCCAGTATCGCGAGACTTCAGCCGGGCTCAACGACCGGCCCGAGTCCTGCTCGGCCAGGTCGGTGGCGTCCTGGCGCTCGAACCGCGGGTCGCCTCGCCCGAATCGTAGTGGTTGATAGATCCCGGAGGCGTCTTTGTTGTTGCCGATGTAGAAGTTCGGCCCGAACTGGGACGTGGTCAGGTAGAACTCGCCACTGACGGCCAGGTTGCGGGCAGCCACCGGCAGGAGCACCGCCGCGAGCCCGGCGAGCAGGAAGGCGGCCAGCACAAAGCGCTCCCGCGCGAGATGGCGCTGGGACCAGAGCAGCCAGAAGAGGATGGCGAACACGAACACCAGCGCGTTCTCGCGCGTGAGCATGAGGCAACCGACCGTGACGCCGACCCAGAGCCAGGGCCACCGGCGCACGGGGTCGAGCATCAACCCGCTCAGCAGGGCCAGGACCAGGCATAGGAAGAAGACGTCGAGCACCGACTTCTGGATGATACCGTCGAAGAAAATGGCCGGGGCATAGCAGGCCAACAGGACGCCGGCCATCAGACCTGCCTGTTTCGAAAAGAGCCGCCAGCCGGCGAAGGCCAGAAACACGCAGGCGAGCGAGCCCAGGACGGCCTGGCAGAGCCGCACGACCATCGGCCCTTCTCCGAACACCGAGTAGACGAGACCCAGGAAGTAGGGATAGAGGGGCGCCTGATAGAACACGTCGCTCCCGACCCAGTCGCCCGCAGCGAGTCCTTGCGCCCAGGCGTGGTAGCTCTGTGCGTCGCCCATGAGCAACGGGAAGAACGGCGCCTCCCGGATTTGCCACAGGTGCACCGCCCGGATGAGGAGACCGACGACGAAGATGGCGACGCCGTACGGGAGAAACGTGCCAAGGGGGAGCGGTTCGTGTGGGGCGGTCACGCCCACCGTCACCTCCGCCAGGTCAGCCGTCAGCCTTCGGGTCCGAGATGCTGGTTTCTTTCGCCGTGTAGACATCGTTCAGACCAGGTCGTGCTCCGCCAAGGCTCGCGCCGCCTCGCGAGCGTAGTAGGTGATGATGATATCGGCTCCGGCTCGGTGTATGCCGGTCAGGCTTTCCAGCATCGCCCTCGGTTCATCGATCCAGTCCAGGCGTCCCGCGGCTTTGAGCATGGCGTACTCACCGCTCACCTGGTAGGCCGCCGTCGGTTGGCGGAACCTCGTCTTGACCCGCTGGATCACGTCCAGGTAGGGCAACGCCGGTTTGACCATGATGATGTCGGCCCCCTCCGCGAGATCGAGCTCAACTTCGCGCAACGCTTCGTCAGTGTTGGCCGGGTCCATCTGATGCGTGCGGCGGTCGCCGAACGCCGGCGCGGAGTCGACCGCCTCGCGGAATGGACCGTAGAACGCGGAGCAGTATTTGGCCGCATACGACATGATGGCGACATCGTCGAATCCGCGCGCGTCGAGCGCGGCGCGGATGGCCGCCACGCGGCCGTCCATCATGTCGGATGGGGCGACGATGTGCGCGCCCGCCTCCGCATGCGAGACCGCCGCGCGCGCCAGATGCTCGACCGTGACGTCGTTGAGAATGTGCTCGCCGTCGAGCACCCCGCAGTGCCCGTGTGAGGTGTACTCGCACAAACAGACGTCGGTGATGATGGTGACGTCGGAGCAGTGCTCACGAAGCGCGCGGACGGCCGTCTGCACCGGCGCCGCGGGGTCGGCCGCCGCCGACCCGGTGTCGTCCTTGGCCGCCGGGAGCCCGAACAGCAACACGGCGCGCACACCGTCTTCCCGTGCGCCGGCCGTTTCACGGACCGCTTCGTCGACCGACAGCTGAAACACGCCGGGCATGGACGAGATCTCCCGCCGCACGCCCTGTCCCTCGACGACGAACAACGGATAGACCAGCGCGTCCACCGACAGCCGCGTTTCTCGTACCAGCGACCGCATGCCGGCCGAGACACGGAGCCGTCGCGGACGACGGAGCAAATTGAGCCCGGTCATCGGGGTTCTCCCTGCGCCGCGGCCGACTGCGCATGCGCGACGATGGCGTCCACCATGTGCGGTACCGTGGACACGGACGGCATGATGGTGGTCGTGATGCCCAGCCGGTGCGCCACAGTTTCCAGTTAA
>CALBET010000446.1 GCA_937888665.1 uncultured Acidobacteriota bacterium | reverse complement strand
ATCCGGAGTATCCACGGTTCGACGTCCACTTCCAGGTGGAGTACATGGCCCATCACGAAGCGCACCACATCTATCAACTGTTCCAGCGGCGGCTGCCACTGGGGAAGCTGCCGCATTAAGGACCCGATCAGGAGCTTATTCCTGATCGGGTCCTAACTCAGCTGGGTTGGGCGCCGGACGCGCACTCGGAGCAACGGCCTTCGGGCCCGTAGGCCCCGCGACACACATGAGCCGCGGGCTAGAGGAAGAGATGACCAAAGACGAATTGATCGAGCGATTGAACGAGGACCTGGCGGCGGAGCTGGCCGCGGTGACTCAATATTTGACCTATGCAGCCAAGGCGACCGGTCCCTACCGTCCGCAACTGGCCCAGTTTTTTCAGGCAGAGATCGTGGACGAACAAGCGCACGCCCTGTTCCTGGCGAACAAGGTAGTCGCGCTGGGCGGCGAGCCGACGACGGTGGCGCGGCCCGTGCCACCGGCCCACTCGAATCGCGAGATGCTCGAGGCGGTCGTCATGGTCGAACGACGGGCCGTCGAGGACTACAAGCAGCGCGCGCGAGAGGCCGAAGAATTCGGCGACAAGGGCTTGGCGGTGCAGCTCGAAGACATGATCAGGGACGAGAGCACCCACGCCGAAGAGAGCGAGCGAATGCTCAGAGACTGGCCGCTGTAGTCGTCAGACGGCCGTCGCCATATACGTTCGGAGGCGCCGAAACGCCTGCCCACGGTGGCTGACCGCCGCTTTTTCAGCTTCGGTCACGTCGGCCAGTGTGCGTCCGTACGCCGGGTAGTAGAAGATCGGGTCGTAGCCGAACCCGGCGTGCCCGCGAGCCGGTAACTGCAGACGGCCCTCGACGATGCCGGTCGCCTCCCACACCAGGCCATCCGGTCGGGTCAGCGCCAGAGCGCAGACGAACCGCGCGGTACTCGAGTCGGCGCCGCGCTCGGCCAGCATGCGCGCAATCGTGGCGAACTTCTCGGCGTAGGATTCGCCGTTGAACCGGGCCGAGCGCACTCCCGGCTCGCCGTTCAGCGCGTCGATTTCCAGCCCAGAGTCTTCCGCGACCGTCAGCTCGCCGGTCGCGCTCGCGTACGCCAGCGCCTTGATCCGCGCGTTCTCTGCGAACGTCGCCCCGGTCTCTTCCGGTTCCGGAAGCGTCGGATAGTCGGCCAGCGTGACGAGCGTCAACGGAAGATCGCCGAGAATGGCCAGAATCTCACGTAATTTGCCGCCGTTCGTGGTGGCGACCAGCAGTCGCCCCGGACGTGCAGCGGTCATTGGCGTCTGGGGCTGGTGCGGGCCGCTAGAGAAACTCGCCCACCAACTCGCGCTGGAGCGTGACCAGTTGGCCGATGCCAGTCTCGGCGAGTGCGAGCAGCGTGGCGTGCGACTCGCGAGTGAACGGGGCACCTTCCGCCGTGCCCTGGACCTCGATGAACCGGCCGTCTCCGGTCATGACGACGTTCATGTCGACCTCCGCTGTCGAGTCTTCCTCGTAGGCCAGATCGAGCAGTGGGGTCCCGTTCACAATCCCGACGCTGATGGCGGCGACGTGGTCCGTGATGGGTAACTGCTTGAGGGCCCCACGTTCCTTCAGGCCCTGAAGCGCCAGGACGAGCGCCACGAAGCCGCCGCTGATCGCGGCCGTGCGTGTGCCGCCGTCCGCCTGGATGACGTCGCAGTCGATCCAGACGGTCCGTTCGCCCAGCGCGTCCAGCTTCGTCACCGCCCGCAACGACCGGCCGATAAGACGCTGAATTTCCTGGGTGCGTCCACTCTGCTTGCCCCGGCTCGCCTCCCGCGAGTTTCGGGTCGAGGTGGCTCTGGGCAGCATGCCGTACTCGGCGGTGACCCAGCCCTTCCCGGTGCCGCGCAAGAAGGGGGGCACCTTGTCCTCGACGCTGGCGGTGCAGATGACACGGGTGCGCCCCGCTTCGATCAGAACGGAGCCTTCCGCGTGATCGAGGTAGTGAGGGGTGAGGACGGTTGGGCGGAGTTGGTCAACCGCGCGGGAGTGCAAACGAGATGTGGTGGTCATAGGGGGTCAGTCTGGTCAACTGGTCTGGGCGCCACGTCCGTCTCCGGGTCGGCGACCCACTGCATGTTCAGTTCGAGTGGGTGCTGGAGGTCGACGTGCCCGACGAGGGTGTCGA
>CALBET010000445.1 GCA_937888665.1 uncultured Acidobacteriota bacterium | reverse complement strand
CGTAGGCCATGCCGCCAGTTCGACCGCTTCAATTCGCGATCATCGTTCCGACCCACAATCGACCAGACGAACTGGCCCGGTGTCTGAACGCGATCGCGCTCCTACGGTATCCCCGAAACGCCTTCGAGGTGATCGTCGTCGACGATGGCAGCGACGTCCCGGTCACGCCCACGATCGACGACATTCGACTCCGGCAGCGACTTGAGGTCACGCTCGTGCGTCAAGATAATGCTGGCCCCGCCGCCGCCAGGAACGCGGGCGCCGCCCGGGCGCGTGCCCGGTATATGGCGTTTACCGATGACGACTGCGAAGTGGACCCGCAATGGTTGACGAATCTCGAGCGGCACGTGGGCCAAAGCGGGGACACCATGGTTGGGGGCAAGACGGTCAACCGATTGAGTCACAACGTCTATTCGACCGCCAGCCAGCTGATTGTGGACAGCGTGTATGCTTTCTACAATGTCGACGCCACTGCCCCGCAGTTCTTCACCACCAGCAACATGGGAGTGCCACTCCGACGATTCCGTGAACTCGGTGGATTCAACGCCGAGGTCTTCAGTTACGCGTCCGAGGACCGTGATCTGTGTCAACGCTGGCTCGATCGCGGTTGGGGGCTGACGTACTCAAGTGACGCCATCGTTCACCATTCTCACGCCCTCCGTTTCTGGTCGTTCTGCCGGCAGCATTTCGCCTACGGCCGGGGAGCCTACCGCTTCGCTGTCATGCACTTGAGGACCAGGCGCATCGATGGCCAGCGACTGTTTCGCTTTCACGCCAATCCTGGCAACTGGCTGTTTCGTCCTTTCAGGGACGGCCTCCCGAACCCTGGTGTCCTGACGGTCGCGCTGATTGTCTGGCAAGTGGCGAACCTCTGCGGCTATCTCTGGCAGTTCGCGCAACGACCGCCACGAGAGGAGCCCACCCGATGAATCCCAGTCCCGCTCCGTTCGGCAGACACGCACTCACGTGGAACCCATGTTGCGCTCCCCCGACACTGGAGACTGAACATCTCCGGCCACACCGGTAGCCATCCCCAACCCATGGGGGCAATGTGATGACGCGCCAAGAGCTTACGTTCCTGCTCGCACTGGTGAGGCCGCATGGCCCCTACGCGTTCCTGTTCGTAACGCTCTCCGTCCTCGCCGCGCTCGTCGATAGCGTGTCCATTGCCACCCTCGTGCCGCTTCTGGCGCTGCTTCAGGGCGGGGAACTCGCGGACGGCTTGCCCCGGGCTCTCCTGATGGTGACATCCCCGCTGGAGGGCTACGAGCCAGCCGTGCAGTTGCGGTTGGCCATCGTCGCCGTCGTCACCTTCGTGCTACTGAAGAACATGATGGTGGGCGTCGTATTTTCGATCGGGTCAAGGCTCTCGAACACCATCGCCGCGGATGTCAGGGTGCGATTGACGTCGGTGCTATTGGCCACCGATATCGACTTCCACTACCGCACTCGAATCGGACACCTGCTTGAAGCCACCCTCGCCAACACCCTCGGCCTCCGGGGAGTCATCCTCAGCATGGTCCAGTTCGCGGTCTTTTCGGCGACGTTCCTCGCGTTGTTCCTCGTCCTGTTGATCATCTCGGTTGAACTCACCCTACTCGCGGTCGTCCTGGGCGTGCTGTGTGCCGCCGTGATGTCTCGATACGGGAGGCGCCTGTCTTCCCTTGGCCGGGAACAGGCCGCAGCCGGTCGCGAACTGGCCACCACTGTGCACGAGACGCTGAGCGCCGTCGAGCTGATCAAGCTCAGCAGCATGGAGGCGGAACAGGGACGCATGCTGCGGACGCGTATCGAGCGGCACCGATCGGCGCTCAGGGCCGTGGACGTCAGGGTTCGCCTGATTCAGCCTCTCTCAGAAGCGCTGGGCATCACCGCGATCGCACTGATCGTCTTCGCGTCGCTCGCGGTATATGACCGGAGCGCGACCGCAATGACGGCCCTGCTGCTCCCGTTCTGCTACATCCTCGTCAGACTCGTACCCACCGTCACGATTCTGAACCAGACGCGGGCCGCGATCACGACAGCCTGGCCATCGGTCAGGCACGTGCATGATCTGTTGCAGACCGACGACAAGACGTTCATGGCGGACGGTGACCG
>CALBET010000444.1 GCA_937888665.1 uncultured Acidobacteriota bacterium | reverse complement strand
CCCCACGGATCGGGTGGGCAGAGCTAGAGCCCCGCCCCACGGATCGGGTGGGCAGGGCTAGAGCCTCGCCCCATAGGTCTCGACACAATCGAGCCGCAGTCCACGAGAGTGACCGTCCTCACGACTGGTCGCGGCTGGCGGCCGCTCAGACACGGACGATTGTGATGATCGGTTTCAGAGGGGTCCGGTAGAGGGCGTGGAGGAAGCAGGTTTGTTCGCCCATGTCGAGACACTGTCTGGCGAAGTCCGTGCCGTCGGGCGTGTCCAGGAAGACGTGGGTCGCCACGGCGCCGGCCGTGCCGGGTAGCCCCTTCTCGCCTGGCTGGAAATGGGTGTCCTGCACCACGCGGTAGCCGGTCAGGTCGTGCTTCATGATCGTTGCGAATCGCCCCAGCTGGGTCATGAAGCAGAAGGCGACCCCGGCTGCCATGTAGCTCGCCGCATCTGGCGCCGTCCCTGAGCCACCCTGGTCTTGCTCCTCGTCCGACAGGAACTTGAAGGTCGACCCCAGTGGACTGTGGAGTTCCTGCGTAATCTCGTTGACTCCATCACGACGCCGGCAGACCGCGCGCACGTGGAGCTCACGACGCTGCGCGGCCCGGAGGCTCGACCCGACACCACCGTCGACGCCGGCCACCGGTGTGACCGCCGTGATGCGTGCGACCTGACTCCCCTCGTGAGCGGTCGGCGAGCCGATGCGCGAAAACAGACGACCCGGGTCCGGGGCAACAGGGGGCGGGAGGGGTGCGGCCCGCCCGAGGGACACCTCCTCTCCGTTTACCGTCAACGTGAACCGCGAGGTGTGCCGCTCGCGCAGGAGTCCGTTCACCGGCACCGCACCGACCGCCTCGGCCACCAGGTCACGTACCGCGCCGTCGTCGGCATCAGCCGCGATCCGCACCTCGAGGGCGACCGGTAACGCCCCGCCGGTCATGGTGCCTTGTAGCGCCGAGCCCTCCATGGTGTAGCGGTTGTCCTGCGTCAGCGTCAGGTCGCGGATGTCGAGACCCCGCCGGCGCGCCGCCGCCCGCAACGCATTCATGTAGGACGACACCATGCCGACCGTCATGAACGCCAAGGGGCAGGGGGCGGCATCGAAGCCGTCCAGATAGGGGCCTTCGTCGCTGGCCAGCCGCCAGAGTCGCCCGGAACGCGACGACCCGACAATGGCCTCTTTCTGCATGCCGGAGAGCGACCGCGCCCAGACCCGGACCTGCTGTCCGTCGGCGCGTTCGGGACGCGCGAGGTCCAGCGTGTCAGGCTCGTCAATCGCGAAGAAGGTGGGCAGACCATCCTGGGCGAGCAGGTTCTCGGTGCTGCCCGGGCTGGATGACGCGGTGCGCTCTGTGGCCATATCAGGTACCGGATGGGCCGAGTGCGGCTATTGTTACATGCTGAATCGGACCGAAACGCCCGGCGCACCCGGACACCCACATGGCCAACTCACGGAACCCTCCATCGTCGACGGCGAGCGAACCGCCCGCCAGCTCCACCTCCGCGTTCGTCGGCGTGGCGGCCGCGGCCGTGCTGGCACTGCTGGCGGTGAGCGTGCCGGGCCCGGAGGCACTCCCGGCGGAAGGCCAGCGAATGGCCGCCATTTTCGTCGTCGTGCTCATCCTGTGGATGACCGAGGCAGTGCCGGTCGGGGTGACGTCGCTGCTGGCCGTCGTCCTCCTGCCGATCTTCGGGGTGGCCGACCTGCCCACCGCATTCGGCAACTTCATCAGCCCGGTGTTCTTCTTCGTGCTCGCGATGTTCATCATCGCCCAGGCGTTTATCAGTTCAGGTCTGGACCAGCGGTTCTCGCTGTGGTTGCTGTCGAAGGCGGGTACCGACAGCCGGCGGGTCGTTCTCGTCTTCATGGTGGGTACGTGTCTGATCTCGACCATCATGTCGGACGTGCCCGCCACGGCGATCTTCATGGCGCTGGCGCTGGGGCTGTTCGCCAAGATGGGGCTGACGCCCGGCCGGTCGAACTTCGCCAAGGCGTTGATGATCGGCATCCCGTTCGCGGCGCTCATCGGGGGCGTGGCCACGCCGGCCGGCAGTTCCATCAATATTCTGGGCATTTTCTTCATCCAGGAATACGGCAACGTGACCATTCGGTTCCTCGACTGGATGGTCATCGGGGTGCCGATGGTGGTGATCCTGCTGCCGCTGTCCACGCAGATCCTGCTGCGCTTCTATCCGCCGGAGATGGAGCATGTGACAGCGGTCGGCGACGTGCAGGCCGAGCGGGCCGCGCTCGGGCCGGTCAGCGGAC
>CALBET010000443.1 GCA_937888665.1 uncultured Acidobacteriota bacterium | reverse complement strand
CGCGCCGGCCTCGCGGGCGCCCCAACTGCTGCCGCCAGCGCCGCAGAACATGTCCAGCGTCCTCATGATCTCCTCTCCATGCCTGCGTGTGGTCACTTCCGTTTCCTGGTAGCGCGTCGGCCTTTCTCGCTCAGAATCTGACCTAAATCCCGAACGGTCTCGAGGTGACGCCGCTCGCGAGAGACATCACCCGGCAGTTCGTCGACGTGGTGGGCCTGCCGCGCAGCATGGCCCGAGCCACTCGAACCTCCCACGGCATCGACGACCTTGGCAACCACATCTCCCAGCCGATTGTACACGCCGCATTCCCACACCCAGGTCACGATCCAGCCGCAGTCCTTCAACTGCAGCTTCTGGCGCCGTCTCGCTCGATGTTCTCGCGCGGCTTGGTCGCGTGAGAATGCTGCACGATTGCGGCGGTGCGCCTAGTGCTCAGGCCAATCATGCGCAGAAGCACCCGCTGCTGAGACCGGCCCACTTGGTGGCCAAATATACGACGTTCGAACGGCCAGGATGAGTTCGCGCCTCTAGTCGATATTTGAATCGTCGTGCGCATGCAGTGGGCCCCGCTCGCCTCTTTGGTCCGGCGTTCTTCCTCATAAATTCTAGCCGTTTGCTGGGAGCGAGTTGGGTTCGCCGGGCGTTCTGACGGCGGTGGCAGGCTTCAGGGCGGACTCCGGTGGTTGTCTCACGGGAACAAGCTCCTTGAGGCCGGCCCAGCATACCTCTTTCTTGGCCCAGTCACTGACGTTGCTCGAAGAGGCTGGCGCGTCGAGCAGATACTCGCGCACCTGCTCCGTCACCTCGGCGAACCACCCTTCGAGGTCACCGGAGATGTTCTGCTCCTTCCAGATTCGGTTCAGATCGACGCGACCATCGGTGAGGTGCACCAGCCATGCGACCGAGTATGTGACGATGAACGACTTATGGCCTTTGATCTTGGAGCGCCCGACAACGCGGTCGCAACCCTTGAACAGAATCGCCTTGGCCACCATGTCCTTGAACCAATGCTCGTCGGGTAGTTCCGGGCCGTGGGCTTCGAGGCGCAGCATCATGGTCCCGAAGTTCTTCTCGCCACCGTAGCTCACCTTGTTGGGGAGCCGGTCCCACGTGTTGACAAATTTAGCGAGCGCGGTCTTCACGATTTTCTGGTTCTTCGGGTTCTGGGCCTTGAATGTCCGTTGCCTAGCCGGGGTCTTTTCGCGGGCTATGGCGTTGGCGTACTGGCCCCGCGCACGCTCGTAGTACCACCTAGCATTCACTGCTCCGGCGACTAGTGCGGTGGGGGCCCAGATCTGTCGCGACAGCTGCTCCAGCCTGATGTGAAAGGGATGATTGGACTCGAGATCTGACGGTTGCACCTTATTCTGTGTGTTCGCGAACCGGCTAATTTTTCGGACGATGGACTGCGTGTTTGCGTCTTCCTCGATCCGGCTGAGCTTCATCTGGACGTAGATGCCATCGAGAGAAATGTTCCGTTGGACGGCGGCGTTGTGCAAGGAAGCAGTGGTTTGCCCGCCGTTGACGATCTGCAGGTTTGTGCCGGAGACCAATCGGCATGTGCCGCCGGTCACCGCGGTGGTCACAAGCTCAGTGGCCGTCGCGGTGATGCCGTTGTTGTACGCGAAGAACATGTGTGGCTCGTCACGTGCAGTCGCCTGGATGCCGCTGTTTACCTTGCCGAGGCCGCGAAGGTAGGTTCGCACGTTGCTCTCCAGCAGACGAAGACCGTGCTTGTCGTAGAGCGACTTCAGGAGTGTCGCAGGCACGACAGCTAGGTAGGTATCGACCGCACCACTGGAGCCCGGGAGCTTGACTGCCGGGAGCCCGGGTTCGCCCTCGTGGTCGTAGAATTTCACCTCGAAGTCCTCGGGCGGGCGGTCCTGCATCGCCATCCGGTACAGTTCCGTGATGCCCCACGCGTGAAAGCTGTACTTGATGCCCAGCTCCTCGTCCGTGCGGGTCCGCATCTTCGGTAGCTCCCCGTTCGTGATGAAAATGCACCGCACAAGCTCGACGGTCTTGAGTCCCTCTACGCGCCGTGCGAGCTCGTGGCCTGGGTGCGCTGGCGAGAGCTTGCTCGCGTGTCCTCTGCGCGCGCTCTGGAAGAAACGCTGCACGCGGTCGAATGCCCGGCGCACGATGTGCGATTGAACCCTCTCGAGGGCCTTGAGGTTGTTGTATTGCGCGACGTAGATGTCGACCGTCCCAGCGTCGTCTCGCAGGTCGTAGGCGCTAATCTTCAACCCGCGGGATTCATGTAGGCAGGGGTGCGGATCCTCGCACTCGCCCGCGCTGACCAGTACTTCAAGGACCTCGTTGACAAAGGCTTCCTCGAAGGCAAGTTCGTCGGTCTGCGCGCGCGCGGCAACCGAGCCGAGCTGTCGTTCGGCGTACGATCTAACGTCCATCAGTTTCCTCCACGTCCGACCTGAACCAGTCTGAGAACGTTACCGACCACGGCTGGCAGGCGGTGAGCTCGAGTTCGTACCGCACCTTGCCGATGCCATTCGGGAGCGTCTCAGGGAGCAGGCGCGGGAAGCCGGCAACGACGTTGTAGTGCTCGATGCACCTCATGGCGAAGCCAACGTCGACACGTCGCTCAATCGACTCGATGAAGCCGGCCATGATGAGTCGGTCCATGAAGCGCATACACGCGGCAGGGCTCTCTTGAGCGAGCGCCTCCTTAATCCGAGCGACGCGTTCCGCAAGGAGCTCGCCGGCATGGTCGCGCTCGTTGATTCGCACAACACTTAGCAGAAGGTGATTCAGCCCGCGACCGTCCAGCTGCCGGAGCGATGCAATCCGTACCTTGCCGGCTCCCGAGCTGACCGTCGTTTTTACCTCGACGGCACGACCTTCCCACTGGAAGTCTTGGTCGGTCCGTCTGGCGGCTGTCCACGCCTCTGCGGCCCCTCGTAGCCCGATCTGTCCAGCGAGGACCTGCTCCAAGACCACCAACTCGCCGTAGAGGCCGCGGCGGGCAGAACGGCTCAATCCGCCTCCGCTCGTGGTCTCAAAGAAGGTCACCCACGACTCGACTCTGCGGAGCATGGCCTTGCCCATGTCTTCGGCAGTAGGGAGAAGTTCGAGCAGATCGGTGCAAAGCGCGTCGAACAGGTGTCCCAACTCCTCCTGCCCCTCCTCTTCCACGAGAAGTAGCTCAGGCACCGGCGGGTCTGGCAACGGGTGTTCCACGATGTGACAGTTGAACCCCAGGCAGGCTGGCAGGTCCGTCGCCGCTAAGTCTGCTGGGCAAGGCACCGCGAGCGAACGCCTAGTTCCGTCGATCCGAAGGCCAAGGAAGATTTGGGCATTCTCGTAGCGTGCGGCCATACGCAGTGCTCGGCCCGATCGGCCGCGTAGATGAAGGTCGCCGGCATGCGCACGAAGAGGAGCCCACCGGTCTATTGAGCTCATTCCTCCTCCAGGGCGAGGTAGAGGCGATTCACACGGTACGT
>CALBET010000442.1 GCA_937888665.1 uncultured Acidobacteriota bacterium | reverse complement strand
GTCTATTTTCAGCGCACGAAGGGCGATCGGAATCAGGGTCGCGGCAATCGCCGCCACGAGCAGATTGACGACCATCGCCATCGCCAGGATCAGCCCAAGGTACAGGTTGCCGGACAACCCCCACGCGACGGCGGCCCCGATGGCGCCCAGCGTCAGGCCGTTGCCCAGCCCAACCACGGCCTCCTTGACGACGGCCTTTCGAGAATTGCCCCAGGTCAGCTCCCCAAGCGCGATCCCGCGCACGATGATCGTGAGGGTCTGGGTGGCCGCGTTCCCGCCCATGCTGGCCACAATGGTCATGAACACCGCCAGGGCCACCACCTGGTCGATGGTGGCCTGAAACGCCCGCACCACGAGGGCCGCCATCACCGCGGTCACCAAATTGACCATCAACCACGGGAGGCGCTTCCGCATGGACTCGCCCACGGGCGAGAAGACGTGCTGATCGCCGCTCACCCCGGCGAGCCGGTAGATATCCTCCGTCGCCTCGTCCTTGATGATGTCGATCACGTCGTCGACGGTAATGATGCCGACCAGCCTGTTCTGGTCATCGACCACCGGGATCGCGAGCAGATTGTAGTTGGCCACGTGCTGGGCGACTTCTTCCCGGTCCGTGTCCACCCGCGCGCTGATCAGATCGGTGGTCATGATCCGCTGCAATGGCGTCTCGGGGGCCACAAGCAGCAAGCGGCGCAACGAGACGACCCCGACCAGATGGCGGCGTTTGTCGACAACGTAGAGATAGAACACCATCTCCACCTCGCGCGAGCCCTGCAGCGCCTGAATCGCCTCGCCAGCTGTCAGATCTTCCGACAGGGCGAACACGGTCGGATTCATGATCCGGCCGGCGGTCTCTTCGCCGTAGTCGAGCAGGTTCTCGACCTCGCCCGACTCGCGTGGCCGCATCTGCTCGAGCACGGCGTCCGACACGTCCTCCGGGAGCCCGTCGATCAGCGCCGCGGCGTCGTCGGACGGCAGCTCCTGGAGCCATGACGCAATCCGGTCCGGGGGGTGATCGGCCAGCAGGACAGCGGCCGGCTCCGGGCCGTACTCGATCAACGCCTCCATCGCGAGGTGGCTGTGATGATCGAGCAGCAGGGTGAACGCGCTGCGGCGGTCTCTGTCGGACAGTTCGCTGAGGATCTCAGCGAGATCGGAAGGATGTTGCTTCTGGAGGAGATTGACCAGGTTGGCGGACGCACCCATCCGCTGCAGTCGCTTGACCGAGTCGAGCACCACGTCGGTGCGGCGGAAGGGTGGCATGGTCCCGTCGTCCGGGTCGCGTCAGCGCGCTCACGCGCGGGTCAGGTTCGTCTGAATGTTCCACAGTCAATACCGGTAACTCCTCAGTCTAGCACAGGCACCTATCGACGAGTCTTCGTCGGGGGAGCAACCCCTGCCTGGTCGAGAATGCGGTCGTTCTCCCGCCAATCGGCGCGAACCTTGACGTGGAGATCGAGATAGACGCGGCTCCCAAAGAACTGTTCCAGGTCTCGCCGCGCCTCAGTGCCGATCTGTTTGATCAACGCGCCGCCGGGGCCAATGACGATCGGTTTCTGGGACTGCCGCTCGACGAGAATCGAACAATAGATCTGCAGGCGTCCTGGCGTTGTGACCTCGTCGAACTGGTCCACGACGACCGCCGTCGTGAATGGGAGTTCCGCGTGCGTGTGTTGCAGGACCTTCTCCCGGACGGTCTCGGCCGCCAGCACCCGCTCCGGCTGGTCGGTCAGGAAGTCGTCCGGATACATGGCCTCGCCGTCAGGCAACTGCTCGATGATCGCGCGCTCGAGAATCTCGACGCCGTCCCCGTTTCTGGCCGACACCGGCACGATGGCCGCGAACTCGCGCTTCTGGCGATACCAATCGATGAGCGGCAACAAGCGCGTTTTGGAAATGAGGTCAATCTTGTTGAGTACCAGAATGACCGAGCCTGGGGCCCGCTCGAGCTTCTCGAGGACGAAGCGGTCGCCCGCCCCGAGCCCGTCAGTCGCATCGCGCACCAGACCGATGACGTCGACGTCGCCAATCGATTCGTAGGCGATCTCGACCATCCGGACGTTCATCCGGTGCAACGGCCGGTGAATGCCCGGCGTGTCGACGAACACGACCTGAGCGGCGGGGTCACCCTGGTAGTTACGCACCGCGACGATCCGATTGCGCGTCGTCTGCGGTTTGTCCGACACGATGGCGAGTTTTGTCCCCACCATGCGGTTGAGCAGTGTGGATTTTCCGGCATTCGGCCGACCGATGAGCGAGACGAATCCGGACCTCATGCCGTGTCGTGTTCCTGCCTACTCCGCCGCAACCTCAACCGGTCTCCGATGTCTCACTCGCACCTTCCGCACCCGCCGGCGCTCCGCGTCGAGCACCTCGACCGTCAGGTCGTCGACCTCGACCCGTTCGCCCACGCTCGGCACGCGACCGAGGCGGGTCAGCAGATACCCCCCCACGGTTTCAAAGCCGTCACGCTCGACAGAGATCCCGAGCTGCTCGGCCATGTCTCCAACGCTCACCGTGGCGAGAAACACGAAGACACCGTCGCCCTCATCCACGATCGGCTCCTTCTCGTCGCCGTCGTATTCGTCGCGAATCTCCCCGACGATCTCCTCGAGCAAGTCCTCGATGGTCACCAAACCGGCGGTCCCGCCGTACTCATCCACGACGATGGCGCTTTGCACATGCGCGACCTGCAACTCACGCAGCAATTCGGCGACCCGCTTGCCCTCCGGCACGACATGGGCTGGCCGCAGCAACCGCGGCACGATCTTGAGCGAGTCGGGCACCCCGTCTGCCGTAACCAGATCCTTCGCGAACACGAAACCCACGATATGGTCCAGGTTCTCCCTGAACACCGGGATCCGTGAGTACTCCTGTGCCGCGAAGAGGGTCCGAAACTCGGCCACGGTGGCATCATCCGCGATGGCCACGATGTCCGGTCTGGGGGTCATCACCTCTCGAACGAGCGTGCCACCAAAGTCGACGACCGATTGCAGCAGCTTGCGCTCCTCGGTGTCATCGGTGGTCGCCTCCGACTCGCTCCTCTCGGGGGCGTCCACGGCGGCGGACCCGCCATCGCCGTCGGCCTGGGTCTCGGACGGTCGCGGCGGATGCGCCAGCCGAGACAGTCCCACGGTCACCGGACCGAGTAGGCGCAGCGTCCGGTCGAACGACGGCAGCAGCAGTTCCAGCACGCGCCCGGCATCGCGCCGCACGAGCACCGACGGCACGAGTTGTTCGCACACGAGCACGAACGTCACCAGCGCCAGCAGAAGCAGCCCCACGGTCTGGGGCGTCGACACACCGATCAGCTGCGCCAGGACGACGGCGGCGCTGGCGAACAGCAGGCCGCGAAGCAGCCGCGTCGCCACATACAACCGCAGCGGATCCTCAAGGTAGATGGTTAAGGACCCATGCTGCACGTCGCGTTCCACGCTCAGGCGCTCCCCCAGACGCACCAGAGCGCCGAACGCGGACTCGATGGTCGCCACGTACACCACGCCACATCCGATCAGGAACAGCAACAAGGGCAGCATCTAGTCCACCGGCAACCGGCCCCGGCGCCGGAGGCGGCGCTCGAATCGCTCCATCTGTCCGTCGTCCTGCTCGTGGTCGTACCCGAGCAGGTGCAACAGGCCGTGCAAGGCCAGTCGTCGCCACTCTTGGGAGTCGGTCAGTCCGGCGGCCCGGGCTTGTCTCGCCGCTCGCCCGGTAGCGATGACGATGTCCCCCAGGAAGGGCGTGGGCGCCGGGCTGAGACCGGCGGGAACCGGATCGGCTGGAAACGACAACACGTCGGTCACCTTGTCGATTGCCCGAAACCGCCGATTCAGATCGCGCATCTTGCGGTCGCCGACCAGCGCCACGACGACCTCGCCGACCGCCGAGCGCGGCGCCACACGCACAAGCCAGGCCGGAAGACCAGCCGAAGGCCGGTGACGCCCGCGGCCATCGGTGACGGTCACACGCAAGCGCGGTGCCCGGGACACCACGATGCGGCGCGGAGGATCCGGGTCGTCCGAGGTCATCTGTCGTTGGCGGGCCCAGCCGCCTGAACGCGGTGCGATTCCATCTCCATCACGTCGCCGACGGGGTGGAGGCAGCAATGGAAACACCCTCGGCGCGCGCCTCGTAGGCCTCGTACGCCTCCACGATCTTCTGCACGAGGGGGTGCCGCACGATGTCGCGCCCATCGAAACGGGTGAACGCAATACCCTCGACGTGCCCGATGACTCGCATGACCTCGATCAGCCCTGACGAGCGCCCGCTGGGCAGATCGATCTGCGTGATGTCCCCGGTGATGAC
>CALBET010000441.1 GCA_937888665.1 uncultured Acidobacteriota bacterium | reverse complement strand
GACCGCCATCGGCACGAGATCTCGCCAGTCGTCAGCGCGCTGGCCGGGTGTCGGCGCGTGGTCGTCGGCAGACAGGAGAATGCCGCCGGACGCTTCGGTCTCCTGCCCGGTGAAGAAGCCGGCGCACCCGTGCTCCATGGTCAGCACGGTCTGGCCCGCGAGCGTGCCCTCGAAGCGGAAGAAAAACAGGTACGTGTCGCCCTGGCGGACGAAGCGGTCGATGTGGATGTCGTAGCGGACGACGTCGCCCGGTCGCGGCAGTCCGGCATGAAACGTGACCGTGGCGTCCAGCAACCGGTATGACCGGGTGCCCTGTACTTGGAGGTCTATCCCCAGGTACGAGCAGAGGAACAGATCGGCCTGTCCGGCCTCGACCGTGATGCAGACAGGCAGGCGCGCGCCGTCGAGGTACCACCCATCGGGTCGCACGTCATGCTCGGTCACCACGCGGCCGCCGGTCATCGAGCCCTTCACGCCTTCGACGCGCAGGATACGGTCGACCAGCATCAGCGGTTCGTCGGGCAGCCGCACGCGCACGGGGTAGCGGTCCAGCGCGGCGAACTCGGGCCCCAGCACCGCCTCCGCCGAGCCGACCGCGAACTCCAGACACTGGTGACGGTCATAGGCGACGACGGATGGCCCGGGGGGGGCGGCCGTCCGGATTGGCGGGGTGTCCGGCACCCCGAGCACCCCGAGTAGCCGTGCCTGCAGTGCCAGCGTCTTGCCCATCCCAGACATGGCCGTCTGCGAGTAGCGCAAGAACGCCGCGTGGGCATGGGCGCCTGCCGTCGCCGCGTCCGCCACGGCCCCGGCCAGGCTGACGGGCCCCGTGGGGCTCGCAGCCGCGATGCTGTGCGGCGGTGGTGGTGTCGGTGCCAGTCGCGGCGGCGCCGGTCGCGTCGGCAGGTGGGGCCGCGGGGTCCGTCCTCCGGTGGGCACGACGATGTGTGTCGTTGCGGTCGGGGCAGTCGCGGCGGCACCCGTGGTGTCCGGCGTCTGATGGCCACGCACGGTCGTGGCGTCCGCGTACAACGGACCGAGGTCGACGAGCACGCGTTCGGCGTACAGAGACGCCAGGAGCCGGAGCACCGTGGCCACATCGTCTTCGCCCTTGACACACGCCGACTGTGCCAGATGCGGACGGCCGTGGAGAACCTTGCCAATCATGCGCGAGCACGACGCTTGCGGGCCAGCCTCGACAAAGACGCGAACCCCGTCGGCATACGCCTGCTCCACGGTCGCCGCGAAGTCGATACCCGAGACGGCTTGGGCCACGATCGCATCCGCCGCTGATACCCGGTCAACAGTGTAGCTTTGCGCCTGCGCGGCACTGTAGAAGCGCATGCCCGCGGGTGGGGTCGTGGCCAGCAGATGCAACTGCCGATACGCATCCTCCGCCGACCGGGCGACGGAGCAGTGGACCGTCGAGGCGCCGGCCAGGTCGAGCGCCTCGCACCGCAGGGCAGCGATCACGGCGTCGACCGCACCGCGCTGGCCCCCGATGACACACTCGTCCGTCGTATTGACGATCTGCAGGTACGCGCGGTCATGGCCGGTGATCACCTCTCGCACCACGTCGGCAGGGCGGTTGATGACGACGCTGCGCCAGTCGACGGCCTCGTCGTCGGCGAGGCGCCAGGCCCGGCGGGCGGCGTCACACCGACCGACGAGCTCCGTCTGAAACAGCGGCGACCGCCGCATGCGCCCGTACATCTCGTCGCGCTCGCGCCAGGCCCGCATGGCAAACAGGGCCGTCGACTCGCCCAGGCTGTAGCCGATGGCGGCTGACGGTTGGAGACCGAGCCCGCGCAGCAGGTCGCTCATCACGACGCCGTGCGCGACCTGACCGAGCAACATGGCCAGAAAGTCACGGTTGAGGGCGTCGTCGGATGTGTGCCGCCACCCGTCGCGCCAATCCTGTCGACGCGGCGCGACGAGGCGTGGCAGCAGCTGGCCCTGCAGATGCGCGGTTTCTGCGTCCAGGTCGCGGAGCACCTGCGGCCACTGGACCTCGACCCCGACCCCCATCCCGACATAGTGGCTGCCGGAACCGGGAAACACGAAGGCGACCTGGCCGTGCGGCCCCAGCGGGTGGGGCGCGTAGAACACGCCGTCCCGGCCGTGCATCGCCGTTGCGGGGTCGGCCCGCACGCCACGCTCCGCCACATCGATCGCGCGACCAAGACCGACGGGGTCGGTGGCGTGGATCGCGAGGCCGAGTGGGCCGGGGCTCGACGCCGAGAGCCGCGCGGTGTACGACCGGCGGGCCAGCGTCTCGATGTCGTCATTCGTGTCAGTGGCGAGCGCCCGCAACGCCGCCAGCTCGGACAGCAGCTCGGCGGGGTCGCGGCCGGCCACGCCGAAGAGCGCCTGGTCTCGGGGGCCCAGCGGTTGTCGACGCTCCGCGACGTGCGCCGCGGCGTGGCGTTCGACGCCCTGGAGGACGACATGGGCGCTACCGCCGTCGCAGGTCATCACACTCACACCGGCGCAGCGGGGCCCATCAGCGCGGTCATGGAGCCACGCTTCAGGCCGAATCGGCATGTAAAAAGGGCCACGACTCCATGCCGCCGGCGCCGTGGGTTGGCTGAACCCGGACAGGGGGGGGATCAGTTCCTGGAACAGGCACAGCGCCGTCTTGACGACGGACGCGAGCCCGGCCGCCGCTCCGGTGTGGCCGATGGTCGGTTTCGCTGAACCGATCGCGCAGGATGCCTCCGCGTCGGCGGCGTGGCCGGCCCCGAAGAAGCTGGTGAGCGCTTCGGTCTCGGCCGCGTCCTCGCCCGGAACACCGCTGCCGTGGGTTTCCAGGTAACTCACGCGTCCCGGCGCCAGGCGCGCATCCGCATAGGCGCGCTCGAGCGCGCGGGTATAGGTGTCCGCGCTGGGACGCGAGTCCGTCCCCCCCGCGACACCCAGACCGCGAATGACCGCATAGACCCGGTCGCCCGCGTCAAAGGCGTCCGGGAGCCGTTTGAGCACCAGCGTGGCGGTCCCCTCGCCCACGACGGTACCGTCCGCCGCCACGTCGAACGGGCGTACCTCACCCCGCGCGGAGTACGGCCGGACCGCGTGCGTGGACAGCATTGCGCGCATGTCACCCGGCAGGTCAACCGCGCCGACGACGACGGTATCCATCTCGTGCCGGCGGAGCGCCCCCAGACCGACATCCAGCGCGCGAATTCCGGAGGCCTCTTCGGCGGAGATGGCGAAGCTGGCGCCGCCGAACGCAAACTCCCGGGCGATGCGGCTGGCGATGATATTACCCAGGGCGCCAAGCACCCGACCGGGGGTCAACGCCGGGCCGGACTCCTCTCGAAGCGTGGCCACCCACTCGTCGAACTGCCGGTCGTCGAGGTGCAGATCCAGCGATTGCGCCCAGTGACGGGCCAGCCCGAGCAGCGCCCAGCGATGATGGAAGTTCGTGGTGTTGAGGTCGAGCGCCATGCCGATGATCACGCCGGTGCGGAGGTGGCTGCGCGGCCCCGCGGTCCCGGCGTCCGTCAGCGCCCGGGCGACGGACTGGAGCATGAGTAACTGCTGCGGGAGCGTCTCGGGAATCTCGCTCGGTGGCAAGCGGAACGCGCCGACCGCCACCGAGGCCGCGTCGATGTAGGCGCCGGGTGGCGGTCGATCACCCCACACGGTTCGGGCGTCGCGTCCCCACCATCGCGTCTCCAGCCATGGTGCAATCGCCGAATTGCCGTTGAGCACCGCCTCTTGAAACGCCCGGAGCGAGTCGAGACGACCCGCGTGCGCGTCCATGCCCACGATGGCGACCGGAGTGGCCGCGTCCGGTCCGGGCGTCGCCCGATGCGACGCCGAGGCAGGTGTGGCTTCTTCGACCAGCACATGCGCGTTGATACCGCCGAACCCAAACGCACTGACGGCCGCGCGGCGGGGGGTGTTGGGGGCGCGGCGCTCCCAGGGCTCAACCTCGGTCTGCACGCGAAACGGGCTCTGGGCGTGAGCCTCACCCTGATC
>CALBET010000440.1 GCA_937888665.1 uncultured Acidobacteriota bacterium | reverse complement strand
CACCTGGTACTACTTCCACCTCGCAGCGGATTTCCACCCCGATCTGCGCAGGCTCGCCAACACCGATATTGAGTCCACTCTTCCGGAGGCATCACATGACTTACGATGAGTTCTTCCGACTCGTGCGCACCTGGCTGACCATCCACCTTCCCCGAGCACGCCGGCTCAGCCCACACACGATTCGCTCTTACAAAACAGCGTTGAATGCGCTGCTGGACTATCTTCGCGAAACACAGCACCTTGAGTTGAACCAGATCACTTTCGAGGCCATCAACCGCTCCACGATCACCGGGTTCGTTACCTGGCTGCTCGACGTCAAGCACCTGTCCGCGTCCTCAGCCAACCAGCGACTGGCCGCGATCAAGTCGTTCCTGTCTTACTGCGCCGGGGAGGATCCTGCTCTCGTCGTGATCTGGCTGGATGTCAAACACGTCCGACCCGCCAGGGCAGTGGTCCATCCGCCCGACGCATTAACTATGCCCGCCGTCGAAGCCCTGATTCGAGCACCAGGACAACACACCACCCGGGGCCTACGAGACACCACGATCATCCTGCTCATCTTTGATGCCGCCGCGCGCGTCCAAGAAGTCCTTGACCTGACACCTGCAGACGTCGACACCACGCCGGGCGCCGCGCGAGTAACGCTCACGGGGAAAGGACGAAAGACAAGAACGGTCCCCATCATGGATAAAACCGGGCGCCATCTGGACCAGTACCTGAGCGAATTCCACCCCGGCACGCCCGAACCAAAAGCGCACTTCTTCTACACGACCTGGGCCGGTCAACACCACCAGATGAGTCAAGACAATATCGCTTACCTGTTGAACAAACATGCCACCGCAGCGCGGAAGCAATGCCCGGACCTACCCGAGCGAATTCATGCCCATCAGCTTCGGCACTCTCGAGCCATGCAGATGCTACGCGCTGGGGTGCCCCTTCCGCACATCAAGGAATTCCTCGGCCACGCCAACATTGCCACCACCAGCATCTACGCCTCGGCCGACAATCAGATGGTCAGGGAAGCAATCCAGAAAGCCGCCAGCGCCACACCCGACCTCGCTCCCATCTGGAAAGGAAGTGATGACCTCATCCTCCAACTCGCTGGACTCAAGTAGTTATCCCGAGGAATCAGTGTCCACCCCCGCTCAACCAGAGGCCTACGGACCAAAACTCGGGATAACAAAATCCTCGTGATTTTCCCGAGGCTTCCTCACCCTGGCCGGGATGATCGCGGTGCCGTAATGCTCGCCCAGGCGCGCATAGGCCGGGTTCAGTCCCGGCTCGTAGCGGTCCGACCGAGTCACGCCGGTGCGCAGGTTGTCGGGCACGAGCAGCCGGGCAGCGCCCCCGAATGCCTCGAACGCGTGAACATGGGCATCGATCCACGACGGCAGCGTCATGTCGGTGAACGCCTCGACATACGAATACGCCGAATATGACAGAGCAGCCACGAACAGCCACGCGTCGACCGGATCGCCGGTGAGCGGATCAGCGAAGGCCATCGCGTCACCGGCCCAATCGACCTCGATGGACTCTCCGGGGCTGCGCACGATCCGCATCGATGCGCCCGCCGCCTTGACCCACCGGCGATACTGTTCATTGAAGAACGAGTACTGATACGGAACTCCGCTGCTCTCGCGGCACTTGGCGACGTACTCGTTCCAGAGCAGCAACAACGTCACCGACGGGCGGGCCAGCTCACGGTGCACATGCTCGAAATCCGGCACCGCCCGGTCAGACTCGGGCTTGACCGGCTCGGGCAACAGCAGGTTGCGGACCTCGTCAGCAGCGAGGTCCGCAACCTGTCCGAAACCGATCCCGGCCCCGTTTGCCGCGGCGAACACCGCAGCGATCGTGTTTCGGGAACAACCCAACGCGTCGGCGATGCCACGCTGGGACACGCCCTCGGCGCGAAGCCGAAGGATCTGCTTGTAGTCGACCATTGAAGGCGACTCCTTTCGTCACGCCCGCACCCCAACGGCACGGACCCGACGAACATCCCACGCAACACCAACCCCAACGGTGCAACGGCTCAATCGGCAACGTGGCAGTGGCTCAGCCCCCCGCGGAACAGTGGCTCACCAGACAGCGGAACAGTGGCTCTCACTG
>CALBET010000439.1 GCA_937888665.1 uncultured Acidobacteriota bacterium | reverse complement strand
ACCAACCTCGCAGACCGAGACAGCCTGCGTTCCCAGCGGCCGACTCTTCGCCGCCGCCACCCAACTGATGACTGCTCACTACTCACGTGTGACTGGACCGATGCGGGAATACGCCAGCCAGTGCGGACGCCGTCGCAGCGCTCGCCGTCCACAGTGGTCAACTTGTTCCCACCCGGGTCCTCGCGGCCTCCCGCAGACGACCCACTGCTTGCTTGAACAACCGCCCCCGTTCGGCGTAGTCCTTGAACATATCCAGACTGGCGCACGCAGGCGCCAGCAACACCGTTCCGCCAGGGGACGCGAGCCCGTAGGCCACCCGGACCGCGTCCTCGAGCGACTCGACCTCGACGACCCGAACCACGGCGCCGTAGGCATCCAAGATGCGGTCGCGCGCTTCGCCGAGGGCGACCACCGCGTCGGCACGCGACGCGAGCAATGGTGCCAACGCCCCCAGGTCCCCCCCTTTGAATCGACCACCCATGATGACGACGAGCTGGCGCCCACAGCTCTCCAGCGCTCGTCTGGCCGCCTCGACGTTGGTGGCCTTCGAGTCGTTGATGAACCGGACCCCGGCCACATCGCCGACCGGCTCAAGCGCATGCTCGAGCCCGGCGAAACGATCAACGGCCGCGGTCATCGCCCCGGCCGACACCCCCACGCGGTGGGCGACGGCCGTAGCCGCCACCACGTCACTCAGCAGGTGATCTCCGAGCAGGTGGACCGCCGAGAGCGGCACGAGCCGCTCGTCGCCGGTCGCGGTGCGGCGCAGAATGGCGTCGCCGTCCACGACAACACCATCATCGAGCGGCGCGGCGACCGCGTACGCCACACGCGACGCACGGCTTGCGCGGGTCAGCCTCAGCACCTCCGGGTCGTCGGCGTTGACCACCAGCGTGTCGGACGGCTCCTGATTGGCGAAAATACGCGCCTTGGCCGCCGCGTAGGCCTCCGGCCCATCGTGCCGATCGAGATGATCGGCGTGCAGATTCAAGAACACCGAGATCCACGGCCGAAACGTCGTGGTGAGTTCGAGCTGAAAACTGGAGACCTCCACGACGTGAATGGCCTCCGGTGTCGATTGCTCCACCTGCGTGCTCAGAGCGGTGCCAACGTTGCCGCCGACCAACGCCAACCTGCCGCCGGCCTCGAGCATCCGACCCAGCAGCACCGTGGTCGTCGACTTGCCCTTCGTGCCGGTGACGGCCACGATGCGTCCGCGCACCCAGCGTGACGCCAACTCGACTTCACTGATGACCGGTACCCCGCGGTCCCGAGCCACGTCCAGCACGGGCAGGGTCGGGGAGACCCCGGGGCTCAGCACCACCAGGTCCGCACGTTCCATCGTCTCCGGGTGGTGTCGGCCCAACTCCAGCTCGACGCCGTCAGCCGTCAGCTGCCGGACCTCGGTCCCCACCTCGCGCCGCTGTTCGGTGAGCGTGACGCGCGCCCCGCGCCGTGCCAACAGCCGCGCTGCGGCGACACCGCTACGTGCGGCACCCACCACCACGACGTTCGCCCCGCGCACGGAGAATTCGGTCATCGCAGTTTCAAACTCGCGAGACTGAAACAGGCGAACACCACCGCCACGATCAAGAAGCGGCTGATCACCTTGGGCTCGCTCCACCCGATCAGCTCGCAGTGGTGGTGCAGCGGCGCCATCCGGAACACGCGTTGGCCGGTGAGTTTGAACGAACCGACCTGGATGACGACCGAGAGGAGCTCGATGGCGAATACCGCTCCGACGATCGGCAGCAGGAGCTCCGTCTTGATCAGAAGTGCGACCGTGCCGAGTGCGCCGCCCAGGGCCAACGACCCGACATCGCCCATGAACAGCTCGGCGGGGTAGGAGTTGTACCAGAGAAAACCGAGCCCGGCGCCGACGAGGGCGCCGCAAAAGACGGTCAATTCGGCCGCTGGCGCGACATGAGTCAGGAGCAGGTAGTCGGCAAAGATCGCGTGTCCAGTGACGTAGGCCAGCGCCGTGAGGGCCGCGGCAGCCACGGTGAAGATGCTGATGGCCAGCCCGTCGAGCCCGTCCGTGATATTGACCGCGTTCGAGGAGGCCGCGAGCAGCAGCGCGGCAAATGGTAGGTACCACCACCCAAGATCAGGGGTGAGCTGCTTCAAGAACGGGAAGAACAGCTCCGTGCTATACAGCTCGTGTCCGTTCATCCATATCAGCGCAAGCCCGACGGACACACCCACGACGCCCTGCCCGATCAGCTTGTAGCGTGGCCGCAACCCGTGGTGGTTCTGACGCCCGATTTTCAGGTAGTCGTCCACGAACCCCACGCACCCGAACGCCGCCGTCGACAGCATGGCCACCCAGACGTACGCGTTGGTCAGATCGCCCCAACAGAGGGTCGGCACGAGCGCCGCCGCCAGGATCAGCAGCCCTCCCATCGTCGGGGTCCCCGCCTTCAACTGGTGGGTCTCCGAGAGTTCGTCTCGCACGACCTGCCCGATCTGAAACTCGCGCAGCGTGCGGATCATCCATGGGCCCATCAACAGACTGATGAGAAACGCGGTTGAACCGGCGGCAGCCGTACGGAACGTGATGTACTGGACCACGTTGATCGGCGGATACAGCAGATGAAAGAGCATCAGGTTCGCTCCGCCACCAGTCTGGTCACGACCGTCTCGGTCCGTATGCCGCGCGACCCTTTGACCAGCACCAGGTCCCCGTCCCGCAACAGGGGACTCAACCGCGTCGCCGCGGAATCGCTATCCTCGCAGTGGAGCACGTCCGCCGGCGGGAGGCCTGCCTCGATGGCCGCATCGCCGAGCGCACGCGCCGGGCCGCCGCCGACGGTCACGAGTAATCCGACCCCAGCCGCCACCACCGCCCGTCCGGTCTCCGCATGCAGCGACTCTGCCCGCCGGCCCAGTTCTAACATCTCTCCCAGCACCGCGACTCGACGTCCCCCCCGCCGGTCGCGCGCCATGGTCTGCAAGGCGGCGATCACCGCCGTCGGATTCGCGTTATAGGAGTCGTCGACCACCACCACGCCGTTCGACAACCGATGAACCTGTCCTCGTCCGGGCGTCGCCTCAACCGTCTCCACCCGTTCAGCCGCCGCGGTCAGAGGAACCTGCAACTGAATGGCCACCGTGATCGCGGCCAGCACGTTGGCCAGATTGCCGCATCCGAGCAAGGGCGTGGCGACCCGCGCCGCACCGACCGGTGTCCGCACGACCGCACGGGTGCCATCGAGCCCACAATCCTCGACCTCAGTCGCGGACACGTCGGCGTCCGCGCGAATCCCGAACGTGGCCAGGCGCCCCCTCCAACCAGCAACCCGCGCCATCACCCGTTCGTCATCGGCGTTGGCCACCACGACCGTCTTGTCAGTGGCGCCTTCCAGGATCTCGGCTTTTGCGTCGGCGATCGCCTCGATCGATGGGAAGAATGCCGCGTGCGCCTCCATCACGTTCGTCCAGACCCGCACCTCAGGCTCCGCGATCTCCACCAGACGGCTGATCTCTCCCGGGGCGTTCATTCCCAGTTCCACCACGGCGATCTCCGGCCGGGTGCGCAACTCGAGCAGCGAAAGCGGCAGACCGATGTGGTTGTTGAGGTTGCCGCGGCTCCGAAACACGCGGTAGCGCGACCCCAGGACGGCCGCCGTCAACTCCTTGGTCGTCGTCTTCCCCGCGCTCCCAGTGATCGCCACCACCGTCGCGCCCGACGCGCGACGTACATAGCGGCTCGCCGCCTGCAGCGCATGCAGGGTGTCTTCCACCACCAGCCAGACGCTCGGCGCCGGCCGGAGCACAGCCTCGTCGCTCACCAGCGCACCCATGGCTCCACGCGCAATCGCGTCGGCGACGAACCTGTGACCGTCGAAGCGGTCGCCTCGAATGGCCACGAAGAGGTCACCGGGATTGAGCGTCCGCGAGTCGATCGACAGCCCGTGGACCACGGCCGAGGGCTCACCCCCGCACAGCCGCCCGTCGACGGCGCGCGCGAGGTTTCCCAGGGTCAGCGGGAGTCGTTCATCCATTTCCTGAACCGATACAACGAACCAATCGCCGACCCAGCTTCTTCACGGTGCCGTCGCCATGCTCCGCGGCCTGGGTCACGACCACCCAATGCCGGCTCGTCTTCGAGCAAGCGCGGCTCGCGCCACCTGGCGGTCATCGAACGGCCGGCGTTCGGACCCGACCAGTTGATGCGTCTCGTGCCCCTTGCCCGCGATCAAGACGGCGTCGCCCGGTTCGGCGTGCCGCACCGCGTGCTCGATGGCCGCCGCGCGGTCGGCGATTCCGATATACGGCATGCGCTCCGCGTCCCCGGACGATTCCATGCCCAGGCGAATCTCCGCGATGATGTCGTCCGGGTCCTCGGAACGCGGGTTGTCCGAGGTCACCACCACCACGTCGCTGAGTCTGGCCGCGACCGCTCCCATCAACGGCCGCTTGGCGGCATCCCGGTCGCCGCCGCACCCGAACACGCTGATGACCCGGTGGGGGTTGAGGTCCCGAATGGCCGTCAGTACGGCTCGAAGGGCATCGTCCGTGTGGGCAAAGTCAACGATCACCGTGAGGTCGTCGTCCGGCGTGGACACGATCTCGAACCGCCCGGGCACTCCGACGAGCCCGGCGACCCCTTGCTCGATCGCGGAGAACGGTACGTCCAAGGCCACCGCGGCGGCGACGGCCGCGAGCGTGTTGTACACGTTGAGCCGCCCCGGCAAACTGGATCGGATCTGGAGAGGCCCGCGCGGCGTACGCACCTCCATCGACGATCCAGACAGGGACATCTCAAGGTGCTCGGGGGTCACGTCGGCCGGGGCGTCGATGGCGTAGGTCATGGGACGATCGACCGTGCTTACCAACTCCGCGCCATAGCGGTCATCGAGGTTCACAATGGCCGGCGCACCCGACCGCAACATGTCGAACAGCCGTCGCTTCGTGGCGAAGTAGTCCTGCATGTCCCGGTGGTAGTCGAGATGGTCCCGTGTGAGATTCGAAAACAGGGCCGCCGCGAATCGGGTCTCGTCCACACGTCGCATGGAGAGCG
>CALBET010000438.1 GCA_937888665.1 uncultured Acidobacteriota bacterium | reverse complement strand
CTTGCGGGCGCGGGTGCCCTCGTGGCCGAGCGAGGCGGGACGGCGCTGCTGGGAGCGGTGGGCGGGGCGATCGAACGTTTCGATCTGGCGGCATCGGCAGCCGAACCACGGAGCCGCGGCCATCGCGGTGAGGTGAGATCTGTCGCCTTCTCTCCCGACGGCAGCCGCTTCGCGTCCGTGGGCGACGGGGGACGCATGATCCTCCGTGAGACGGTGAGCGGCCGAACGGTGGCGGTCGTCGACGCCGGCTGCGGTGCGTTGCGGGACGTGGCCATGGCCCGGGACCTGTCGGGACCGAACGTCGTGCGGGGGCTCCTGCGGCGGCTGCTGACGCTGCGTCAGCGCGGAGCTGTGCTGGTCGCCGGCTGCGAGGATGGCCGCGTGCGCTGGTGGTCGGCCTCCGACGGCGCCCTGCAGCGGACCTCAGAAGGGCACGCCGCAGCGGTGCTCAGTCTCGACTTCTCGCCGGACGAGCGCGTCTTGGCGACGGGCTCGCAGGACGGGACTGTGCGGCTGTGGAGCGCGGCGGACGGGAGCTTGCTCGCGGTCGTCGACCACCATGACGGGCCGGTCTGGGATCTCGAGTTCTCGGCCGACGGCGGCTCTCTGCTAACGAACGCCGGGCGCACCGTGGAGGCCCACGACCTCGCAACCGATGCGACCACGGTGAAGATCCCGTCCGCGCGATCCTCCGGCTTCGCCGTGGACCCGGGCGGGCGGTGGCTAGAGCGGCGATCAGGAACCAGAGAGAGGCGATCGACGAACTTTTGAGTGTGTGATCTGGTCAGGAGGCCCAAGGAGGTCTCATGCCACACCGAGAGCGCATTCGTTGGACGCCGCCTGTTAGCCTGTCTACGGAAGAGGAGCGTATCTGTAGTCGTTGCAAGCGCAACGGTCGCCTGTATGCCTTCCTCCGCCGTCATCGAGCGGAACTCTTCGACGAGTCTTTCCAGGGGGATCTGGCGGAGCTGTACGTGGACCGTCCGGAAGGACGACCTCCGGTTCCTCCCGCCCTTCTGGCGATGGTGACTGTGCTTCAAGCCGCAGACGGCGTGTCCGACGAGGGCGCCGTCAACGAGGCCATCTTCGATAGCCGATGGCAGATGGTGCTGGGCTGTCTGGGCTCGGACGAGGCACCATTCTCACAGGGCGTCCTGGTCGACTTCCGTCGTCGGCTAATCGCACACGGGCTTCACTTTCGCCTGATCGAGCGCTCGGTTGAGTTGGCGCAAAGCACCGGTGGGTTCGGCTACAAGCAACTGCGTGTCGCTCTCGACTCAGCCCCTCTGTGGGGCGCCGGACGGGTCGAGGACACGTTCAATCTCATCGGGCATGCGCTTCATGTGGTCGCCCGCTGCGCCGCCGCCGACGTGGAGCGCCCCATCGCGACCGTGCTCAAGGAGGCCGGTGCGACGCTGCTCGGTCATTCCAGCCTGAAGGCCGCGCTGGACATCGATTGGGACGACAAGGAGGAGCAGCACCGTGCCCTGCAGGCGTTACTCCACGAGGTCGAGCGCATACGCTGTTGGATCGATCAAACGCTCGACGATGCTCAGCGAGTTCAGGCGCCCTTGGCCGAGGCACTCGCTGCCCTCGAACGTGTGATTGCGCAGGACCTCGAGCCGGACCCTAACGGAGGGGACGAGACGGGCGCTCGACGGATCACGCGCGGGACGGCGAAGGACAGACAGATCTCCATCGCGGACCCTTCCATGCGACACGGGCGCAAATCTCGGTCGACCACGATCAAAGGCTTCAAACGCTACATCGCCAAGGAACTGGACCACGGGTTGATCCTTGGTGTTCACGTGATGCCGGCGAACCAACCCGAGCGTGAAGCAACGTCGCCCCTCCGAGAGCAAGTCGAGAGCCACGGCGACGTGACGGCGCTGTACATCGACCGAGGATTCCTGGCGAGCGACTGGGCCAGGGAGACCTTCGACCAGGGAAATAAGTTGGTCTGCCGCCCTTGGCGCGCTCGGAATGGGAAGATGTACTCAAAGAGCGAGTTCGACATCGACCTCGCCAAAGGGCGGGTGAGGTGTCCCGCGGGACAGAGCCAGGCGATCCGAGGCCACGTGGTTCGATTCCCGGCCCAGGCCTGCGACCCTTGCGATGAGCGCGCCGCATGCACACGAGCTCGCGAAGGTCGCGGCCGCACGATCTCGATTCACCCGCAGGAGACCATGTTCCAGGCGCTCGGCACGGCCAAGGCGACCCCAAAGGGGCGGGCCGAGCTACGGGAACGCGTCCCCGTCGAGCACTCTCTCGCCCACATCTGCAATCGCCAAGGACGGCGGGCCCGCTACGTCGGAACCGACAAGAACATCTTCGACCTTTGCAGGTACGCCTTCATCGAGAACTGCTTCGCCGCCGACCGTTTCGAGCGAGCGGCGGCGTAGGTTCCTGATTGCCGCTCTAGGTCGTTTCGCGCGGGTCAACGTGCGTACTGTCCGCGCGGACAATAGGGCAGGGGCGGGGCATGTTATTGGATATATTCTAAAAAATTCATGG
>CALBET010000437.1 GCA_937888665.1 uncultured Acidobacteriota bacterium | reverse complement strand
CGCGCCGAGGGAGAATACGGGCAGTATTTGACCGAGAAGCAACGCCGGCAGCCGGCATAAAGCGCCCGTCGAATGCAGCGGGGCTTTCACCACGGGCTGCTAGACGCAGATGAGCACGAAGATCGAAAGCGAACCCTCGCTGCGCGTTGCGGTTTATTGGCGGCCGATTCCGGCGCGCGCCGGGGAAGAGCATGTCGTTACCCGCCTGTTGCGGGATCGCCGATTCAACGTGATCCAGACAGAGGACGTTCAGCTGGATTTCGACGCGGTGGACGTCGTCTTGATGCTGGAGAACTGCCGCTGGTTTCCCACGATCACGGCCGAACTGGCTGCGTTGCAGGAGGGTCAACGTCGGCCGGCTCTCGTGGCCTGGCACTGGGAGCCTTTGCCCCTGCCAAGCTCCGCTCGAGTGCCGAGGCCTCGGCTCCACTTGCGTGAGCTGGCGAAGATCGCCCTGCGCCTGCTACGCCGACCCACCGCAGAGGCCCGAACACTACTTTCCTGGGTTGGCAGCCAGACCCTGGTACGACGCCGCGGACCATGGCTGGACGGAGCACCTTTGTGGTGCGCATGCGCTCATCCAGAATGAGCTCGACGCCATTCAACCCCGCCTTCGGCGTCAGTCCGACGACCTGACCGACAACGGCCCGTGGGGCGTCTACTACCTCTACCATATGGGTCGCAAGGTGGAGGAAAACTGCCGGCGGTGTCCCAATACAGCGCGCGCCATCGAGTCGCTGCCGGGATTGCGCGGCACGGGTCACGCCTACTTCTCGGCCTTGAGCCCGGGGGCGCACATCAAGCCGCACTGCGGCCCGGTCAATGCCTGGCTGCGTTGCCACCTCGGGCTCGTGGTTCCGGAGGGGTGTCGAATCCGTGTCGGGGCGGAGACGCAAGCCTGGAACGAGGGAAGTTGCTTGATTTTCGATGATGCGTTCGAGCACGAGGCGTGGAACTCGTCCAACCAGACACGCACGGTGTTGGTCCTGGACTTCTGGCATCCAGACCTGACGGACGCCGAAGCGTGGGGCATGTGGCAGATCATCCGAATGTCTGCGACTGCCCGGAGGCTGGACCGGTCCGCGGTCGAAAAGCCGCCTCAGCCGTGAGGCTCGATGAGCGGACTTCTGAACCAGATGCGGGACGGTCAGCGTACGTGAGGCGACATTGATGCACTGCTGGTGCCGCGCGACGGGCTAGCCCTGGGCTAGCCCTCATTTCAGTCCCAGCCGCTTCTTGTAGTCGGGCCACTCGGTGCGCAATCGCAGGAACGCGTCGACATCGGCGCAGAGCAGGAACGGGTTTGTGCGGCGCTCGAGACCGATCGTGGAACTGGGCCGCGCCCCGTAGTCGTGACCGGGCCAGACCGTTGTCTCGTCGGGCGCGGTGTCGAGCACCCGCTGCAGGCTGGCCCACTCCGTGCGCGCGTCGTCTTCAGTCTTGGCGCCGCCCACCTTGCCGATGAAGATCAGGTCACCGGTCACCAGCAGCTGATTCGCCGGCTCGTACAGCACCAGATGATCGTCGCAGTGCCCCGGGGTGTAGAGACACCGAAGCCGCAACGTACCGACGCACAGCTCCTGACCATCGGCCAGCGGCACCCCGGGCATGTCCGGCGCCCCCGGATGCGCCGCGATCGGCGCGCCGGTCAGTTCAACCGCCGTCGCGTTGCCCTCGGTGTGGTCCGCGTGCCCGTGGGTGTTGATGATATGCGTGACGGTCAGACCCTGGGCGATGGCGCGGTCGACGACCACCTCCGGCGAGTACGATGGATCGATCAGCACGCCCTGCCCGGCGTCACGATCACCGAGCAGATAGGCGAAGTTCCGGTCGCCGCCCACACGAATCTGCTCAAATATCAGTTGCATGCTGTGTGATTCCTGTTCGGTTCTCTGTTACTGAAGCCTGCCTTCACATCCGTGACTGAACCCTTGGTCCACCAGGTCCACTGGTGGCGCAGGCCTTTAGGCCTGCGATGCAGCGCGCAAGCGTGCAAGCCTCGATCCCACGGCGGCGTGCCCGGCTAGTCCCCCAGGCGGGGCATCTCGACGTCGCTGCCGCCCTGGTGCAGGACGAGCCCGATGACCGCGCCGTCCCTGTCCACCCGAAAGGTGATTCGCGCGCTCGTGTCTTTGTAGAAGAACTCGGTGAGCGACTCGGGGTAGATCGGCGCCGCCGGCATCTGGGTCATCTGCGCCACCAATCCATCACCGCCGAGCGTGATCGCCATCCCGAAGCCGGGCTGCTCTTCGTAGGTGCCCACGTAGACGCTCAGCCGGTCGGTCGACACGCTGATGGGCGACCGGCCCGGCGCGACGATGCTCGAGTCCAACCTGACCGCCCGGCGCCCGAGTCCTCCCTGCTCGAACACGAGATCGAGCACCTCACCGGTATCCGGACGCACGTTGAACATCACGCGCAGGCTGCTCCCCACGAGCACGAACTCATGCGGGCTCCGCGGCGTGAGTTGCGCACGGGGCTGCCCGGTGGCCTGCAGGTAGAGCGCGCGTCCCTCCCGCATCACCGTGAGATGAAAGCTGGGCGTCAACTCATAGCGACCGACGTAGTCGTCGAGGCCACCGTCCGAGGTCGACGGCTGTGCCAGCACGACCGCGGCGGCCGCGAGCAGCACCCATGTCAGCAGGACGCACGCGGCGGGCAGTCGGCTCATTGAACCGACAGCACATGTTCCCGACGCCCGTCGGGATACCGCTTGTGGTATTCCCATCGCTTGCCCCCCAGATGCGTGTGCGGCAGCAAGCCGTCGATTTCGACGTCCTGGTCGAACTCGCTCACCGGTGTGGCCATCGCTACCGCTCTCCGGCCAGCTCCAGCGTCCGCTCGCCGCCCAGAATCCCCTCCATGCTGTAGTTCCCCTCGTGACACGCGTACTCGTAGAGCAGTTCGTCCGTCGGCAACTGGAGCATCGGGAACTCGCCTTTGATGGTCTGGGTCCAGGTGGTCGGATCCTCGATGATGAACTCGTAGTTGAGCGTATCGGCACCCACCCGGGTGAGCCGCTCGATCACCTTGACGGTGTCGTCGGAACGTCCATTGGCGGCGCGCAGGAGGATTGGGTCGCCACCGACGGCAGCCGCGTTCGCTTCAGTCCTGGGCAGGTTGGTGGTCTCGATAACCAGCGTCTCGCCTTCCCAGTGCCCTCGCATGTCACCATTCCACTGTCGGACGTCCGACGGAATGTGGCCGCGCCCATCAAGCGGGATGATGCGCGTGTCGTGGATCATCTCCACCTGAATCGCCACGTAGTCGGGCGTCTGCATGATGATGAAGTTGTTGTTGTAGGCGCTCGGCAGCATGGGCGGGCCAGCCTGCCAGATCAGACACCGGTCGTTGAGCTCCAGATCGCCCCAGGTGTCGGCCTCATTGCGTGCGTCACGCGCCGCCGTCCGAATCCGCTCCGCCTCCGGGGTCAATGCTGGCAGTCGGCCGTTGAGGGGATGGGAGATCAGGGACGTGCGCCCGGTCGGTCTCGTCCCCCCGTCCAGCCAGAAATTGTTGTACGCGCCCACGTTGCCGCCGGCGGTGGTTCGTTGTGGCGCCGCCTGCAGCAGATCCGCGTTCCGGGCGAGGGTCGTCTGCTCGCGCGTGGCCACCTCTTCGGCGGTCAGAAACTCCCGCTCGGCCAGGTCCTCTGGTCGCTGCAAGGGCGTCGTGGTCTTGTTGGTGTAGGTCCCCTGCAGGTCCGGATGGCCCCACGGGGTTTTCGGTGCGGCTCCCTGCGCGGTGGCCGGCGCCGGGGCCATCGTCAGCAGTGCGATCACGCTCAACAGAGTTATGACGTACTGGCGGATCATGCTCGTCCTCCCGTCCGAAAATGTCTTCTCGCGTCGAGGTCGATTATACGCGCCTCGCGGGCCTGACGGCCGTTGGTACGACTCCGTTACGCTGAGGCTGAGAAGTCCAGGCCTACGTCGAGCGCGGGAGCACTGTGGGTGATCCAGCCGACGGAGATCACGTCCACACCGGTTGCCGCGACCTGACGGATCGTGTCGGGGGTGATGCCGCCAGACGCTTCCGTAATGGCCCGGCCACCCGTCATGGCGACGGCACGGGTCAGGTCCGCAATCGGCATGTTGTCGAGCAGCACGACATCGACTCCCGCCGTGAGTGCCTCGTCGAGCTGTTCGAGCGTGTCCACCTCGATTTCCAGCGCGACCAGATGGCCGAGCGTCGCCCGGGCGGCCTCGATGGCGGGGCCGACGCCACCGGCGATCTCGCGATGGTTGTCCTTGATGAGCACCGCGTCGTGAAGGCCAAACCGATGATTCGAGCCGCCGCCAACCCGGACCGCGTATTTCTCGAGGGCGCGGAGTCCGGGCGTGGTCTTCCGCGTACAGACGACGCGTGCGTGTCCAACCTCGGCGACCGTCTCGACGACAGCCCGCGTGAGGGTGGCAATGCCGGACAGGTGGCCCAGCAGGTTCAACGCGGTCCGTTCGGCCGACAGCAGGACGCGAGCGGCCCCCTGGAGTTCAACGATGGTGGTGCCGGCCGTCACATCCGCGCCATCGCTCTCAAGCGGTTTGTGCCGCACCGGACCCAGGAGAAAAAAGGCACAGAGCGCCGGTCCGAGTCCACAGACCCGACCATCCTGGCGCATAACAATGCGAGCGTGGGCCGTGACATCAGAGCCGACGATCGCATTGGTCGTGATGTCGCCGGCGGACCCCAGGTCGACGGCCAGCTCCTGGCGGACCAACGCCTCGTACTGAATCGTGTCCAGCGGGGCGATAGGGAGCCGTGGGTCCGCGTCCGGTGTTGTCATGGTGTGGTCCGAATCGTACCGTGAGTCGATGGGAATCTCCGTACCGCGCCGCGCTGCGGGCCCGAAGGCCCCTCCGAGAGGAAGCCGCGGACGGCGTGGAGGGCCGCGTCACCGGGAAGGGCCGGACACCTCATGACGAGAACCGGAGGTGACGGTGCCGTCGGTACGAAAATGCGCGCCACGACTATCGCGCCGGACGAACGCCGCGTGGGTGACGGCACCCGCGACGGTGAGAAGATTGTGAGACTCGGATGATCCGGCGCCAAGTCTGATCGCGAGCCGGGTGAGTTCGTCGATGGCTCGCTGCAGACTGTCCTTCGAGCGGACAAGTCCCACGTCGCGCCACATGAGCGTGCGGATGGCGGTGCGGACCGCCTGCCGCATGGTGGGGTCGAGCGCCTCCCCCGGCGACACGTCCACCTGACCGACCAGCGCTTTCACCGGCTGGACGGCGCGCACCGCGCTCGTCACGTCGCGGCCGACGCGTGCCCCGAACACCAACCCCTCGAGCAGCGAATTACTCGCAAGCCGATTCGCCCCGTGCACCCCACCGCAGGCGACCTCGCCGCAGGCCCACAGGCCGGGCAGACTCGTGCGGCCGTCCGTATCCACCGCCACACCACCCATGTGGTAGTGCGCGGCCGGGGACACCGGGACCGGCTCGCGTCGTGGGTCGAACCCATGGTCGAGACAATGCCGCAGCGCCGTAGGAAACGCGACGGTGTCGCCCGCCCCAATCACCGCCCGCGCGTCGAGGAGCGTGCGCCGTCCTTGCCGGCGCATCTCCCACAGCGCCCTGGCCACGACGTCCCTCGGCGCCAACTCACCGTCCGCGTGAAAGTCGGTCATGAAGCGGCGCCCGCGGTCGTCGACGAGTGTGGCCCCTGCCCCGCGCAGCGCCTCGGTGAGGAGCGGCATCGGGTCGATGCCGACATCAAGGGCGGTCGGGTGGAACTGGACGAACTCGACGTCTGCGAGACGCGCCCCGGCGCGCGCCGCCATGGCGAGACCGTCACCCGTGTTTTCCGCCGGATTGGTCGTGTGCTGGTAGACGTGACCGATGCCGCCGGTCGCCAGCACCACGGCCCGGGCCAGGTGCAGCACGAGCTGCCCGCCCAGCCCGTCCGGGGCCTCCGAGCCGTCGGCGTGACGCGCGAGCGCCCCCACGACGCGGCCCTGTTCGGTGACCAGATCACACGCGAACGTGCGCTCAAAGACCTCGACGGTCGGCGACGCCTCGACGGCCTCGCGCAGCGCGCGCACCACCTCGGCGCCGGTCGCGTCGCCGTTGGCGTGAAGAATTCTCGGGTGCCCGTGCGCCGCTTCACGACCCAGCGCCAGTTGCCCGTCTGGGCGGCGGTCGAACCGGGTACCGAGCGCCAGCAGCGCGGCGATGCGCCCCGGTCCCTCCTCGGTGAGGATCCGGACGCTGTTCGGTTCGGCCAGACCGTCGGCCGCCGCCAGCGTATCGTGGGCATGCGCGGCGGGCGAGTCGCCGGCGCCGATGGCGGCCGCCACGCCTCCCTGCGCCATCGGGCTCGACCCGCCTTGGCCTAGACCAGTCTTGGTCAGCAGCCCCACGAGGAGGTCAGGGGTCTCAATAGCGACGGTCAAGCCGCCCACGCCGCTCCCGATGACGAGCACGTCGTGGGTGACAACCGCCTGCACCTGACTACCGTGACCTCGTGTGCTGCTCCTCATCCGCCGGCTCCCCGACCCACTTCGAGCATGCGTTCCACCGCCCGGCGGCCACGTGCCGCCACGTCCGGCTCGATCGTGACCTCGTGCTGCATGCGCTCGAGCGCGGTGAGGATTTTCGGGAGGGTGATCTGCTTCATGTGCGGGCACAGGTTGCAGGGGCGGATGAACTCGACGTCCGGGTGCGCGACCGCCACGTTGTCGCTCATCGAGCACTCGGTCACCAGCACGACACGCTCAGGGCGCGTGGCCTCGACCTGGCGAATCAATCCCGCGGTCGACCCCACATAGTCCGCCTCGCTCAACACATCAGGCGGACACTCTGGATGCGCGAAGATCTGAATGCCCGGATAGGTCGTTCGATAATCGCGCAGTTCCTGCGCGGTGAAGCGTTCGTGCACCTCGCAGTGCCCGTGCCACAGGATGACCTCGACGTCCGTGTTGTCGGCGACGTAGCGCCCGAGGAACTCGTCTGGTAGAAAGATGACCCGACCAACCCCGAGCGACTCCACCACCTCGACCGCGTTCGACGACGTGCAGCAGATGTCCGATTCCGCTTTCACCTCGACCGAGGTATTGACGTAGGTGACCACCGGCACGCCCGGGTATCGTTCGCGCAACAGCCGGACATCGGCCCCGGTGATGGACTCGGCCAACGAACACCCAGCCTGGAGATCGGGAATCAGCACCGTCTTCTCGGGGCTGAGCATCTTCGCCGTCTCGGCCATGAAGTGGACACCGCACATCACGATGACGTCGGCATCCGTCTCAGACGCCTGCTGCGCCAACGCGAGCGAGTCGCCCGACAGGTCAGCGACGCCGTGAAAGATCTCGGGGGCCTGGTAGTTGTGGGCCAGCACCACGGCCCCGCGGCTGCGCTTCAGCCGCTCAATGGCGTCGATATACGGCGCATGCACCGGCCATTCGACCTCCGGCACCACCGCACGGACGCGCTCATACAGGTCGGCGGTCGCCGCCGCCACCGCCGGCGTGTACGCCAGTGGGCCAGTGGCGGAGTCTGGAGAAATCATTGGCTGGCGCTTAATTATGCTCATACTGAGAATTAGCAGGACGTTCGCTCACATCGACGAAGGAACGAACACGCTTAATATACTAACTATGAGCATAACGGTCTGTCAAGCCGCTCGATGGCTGCGCTTCGGCGTCTGCGCAACGGATGCGCGGCGCGCTACTTGATAAACAACATCTCTTGGTAGGTCGGCAGCGG
>CALBET010000436.1 GCA_937888665.1 uncultured Acidobacteriota bacterium | reverse complement strand
TCACTCGTACTTCTGCACCAGACCTTACTAGACCAACGTTTCCATAATTCGTCAACGCGACGACGACCGGACACCACGTGAGTGAGCCTGGGGCCCGGTCGTCGGAAGTCAGCCCCCTACTGAGCGGCGGCCCGCGGTAGTGGCATCCGCCTAACCGACGCGATGGCGGTCGCCGTCCCCTTGCTGTCGCCCATCGAGGCAACCTGGAGCCACTCGCCGTCGGAGAAGCCCCCGAGCGTCTCAAGCGACTCAGGGGTCATCGGGACCGTGAAGGTGATGGTCCGCCGCGCGCTATCGACTTCCCACGAACTCGGCGCGCATGGCGAACTGCCCTCGCCCACCCGGTCTCTTGGTCGCGTCGGCGGGGGAGTCAATCGCCCGGATCGCCGTTATCCGCTGTGCCTCTCCCTTCTTGGCACCGTCCCAGCGCAACATGACGTCCTGCCCGGCGCTCAGCCGCGCCGCGGCGGTTAACGCGGCCTTGTCAGCCAGCGCGTTGAACGCCGCCGTGTCCGCACCGGACGACGTTAAGGTTGCCAGCCAGGCGTGCGTCTTGGTGGCCGGCGACTCTTGAACAGCTACAGAAGTGCCCCATAGTGCCGATCGTGCCTTGGCGAGCGGCTCATCAACGACAGCTGGCCGCCGAGTGGCTGTGCGGCTTCGCGCATGTGCCCGATACTCCTCGGGCAGATCCACAGGAACGCTCCCCCTGATCGGGCGGTTGCACACGCGCACGCACACGCGCGATAACCGCGTACACTGGGGAGGGCGCAGATGCCGTCGTGCTCAAAACCAGGCCTGCCGCCACTATGAAACCGCTATTCCGGCTGCCCCGCCGTCGACACCCGGATCGGCAAAGCGGGCCGCTCCGACCACGTCGCGCGAGCCGCCGTTGGCTGGTCGCCGTTGCCCTGGCGATGGCGGTCCTGATCGGCACGGCGGTGTGGGAGGCCAAGACCTCCACCTTGCAGGCCAGGTATTTCAGCGGCGTCGCTGCCAAGGTCGGCTTCCACGTCGTCGACGGACCGAGCGTCCAGATTCGATTTCCGGTGACAGGCCCGGTGGATGAGCGCTTCGGGTACACGGCGCTCTCCACGCAGATCTCGGCACTGGAGCAACACGGGTACCGCATCGACCGCCAGGCAGAGGTGACCGACCACTTCGCCGCGCTGGTCGACAGGGGCATCTTCCCTCTCTACCGCGAGAAGCTCCAGGGGGGCCTCGTCGTACGGGACACGCACGGCTCGGATCTCTTTGCCGCTCCAAGCCCACGCCAGGTCTACGCCACCTTCGAATCCATTCCCGAGGTTCTCTGGCGCATCCTCTTGTTTGTCGAAGGCCGCGAGTTTCTCGTTGAACGGTATCCGCAGCGAAACCCCGCGGTCGAATGGGATCGCCTGGCCAAGGGCACCTTCGACTTGACGTTGCAGGCCCTGGGGAGCGACCGGAACGTGTCGGGTGGCAGCACGCTGGCCACCCAACTCGAAAAGTTCCGCCATTCGCCTGACGGTCTGACGCGTTCGGTGTGGGAGAAGATCGGG
>CALBET010000435.1 GCA_937888665.1 uncultured Acidobacteriota bacterium | reverse complement strand
GCTGGGTGTAGTTAGTCGGGGCTTCGCCCGAACCCGACGCGGCTGCTGCGCGGGGCCACGAGTGCCGACTCAGTGACCGCGGGCCGGTGCGGTGGCGCGGGCCTTCAGGCCTGCGATGCAACGCTGAAGCCTTGCCCCACTGACGGGCGGGCCATTCGTTCGAGGGATTGCCGATTCGGGACCTAGGAAACGGAAGAGGAGAACATCATGTCATTGAGAATCAATAACACCGCGCCGGACTTCACGGCCGAGACCACCCAGGGCACGATCAATTTCCACGAGTGGATTGGCGACGGGTGGGCGGTCCTCTGCTCACACCCGAAGGACTTCACGCCGGTCTGCACGACCGAGCTGGGCACCCTGGCTGGCCTGCAGGGTGAATTCGAGAAGCGGAATTGCAAGATTCTCGGGATCAGCGTCGACGGCGTCAGCAGTCACGAAGCGTGGTCGAAGGACATCGAGGCGTCACAGGGGCACGCGGTCGGGTATCCGCTCATCGGCGACCCCACGCTGGCGGTCGTCAAGGCCTACGACATGCTGCCTGGCGATGCCGGCGACACCAGTGATGGACGCACACCGGCCGACAACGCCACCGCCCGTTCCGTCTTCGTGATCGGACCGGACAAGAAGATCAAGGCCACCATCACCTATCCGATGAGCACCGGCCGCAACTTCGACGAGATCCTGCGGCTGCTCGATTCCTGCCAACTCACGGCTCAGAAGAAGGTGGCCACTCCAGCCAACTGGAATCAGGGCGACGACGTCATCATCTTGCCGTCGGTCTCGGACGAGGACGCGAAGGCCACGTATCCGGACGGGTGGAAGCAGCCGCTGCCCTACATCCGCCTTGTGCCACAGCCGAAATAGTCTGACCGTCGCGACGCGACGGCAGAGAGGCGCTGGTCATCGCCCGGAGGGGTCGCATCGCGCGGCCCGTCCGGGCTTTTCTGTGTGGTGCACATACAATGCTGTCGGCCTCTTCACCCGCATCCAAGGACACACATGCCAAGTTTCGACGTCGTCTCGGAAGTGAACATGCAAGAAGTCATGAACGCCGTGAACCAGGCCACCCGCGAGGTCGGCACTCGGTTCGACTTCAAAGGGAAGACCGTGAAGTTCGAGCTGGAAGGGGCGGCGATCACCATGAAGGCCCCGGACAAGTTCCAGCTGGGTCAGATGTACGACATTCTCACCGCGAAGATGGCGGCCAGGAACGTCAACGTCAAGTGTCTCGAGCGCGAGGAGCCGCAAGAGAATGTCGCCGACGCCAGGCAGGTGGTCAAGGTGCGCCAGGGCATCGAGAGCGATCTCGCCCGGCGTCTCGTGAAGACCGTCAAGGACTCCAAAGTGAAGGTGCAGGTCGCCGTCCAGGGGGACCAGCTCCGGGTGACCGGCAAGAAGCGCGACATTCTGCAGGAGGTCATCAGCCTCTTGAAAGAAGAGAAAGTCGACATGCCGCTCCAGTTCACCAACTTTCGCGACTGATGACACCACGCACAGATCTGCAGGCGGAGGGCGACCGGGCTGAAGGGCGACGCTACGTCGTCTGCTGTTTGCCGGCGGGGTCGCCGTGGCGTGCGCCGGCGACGGTGCAGTGGCGCCTGCGGAGCTCGCCGAGCTTGAACGACAGCTGGGCCCTGGAGCGGTGCCCCCACAGCTGAAGCCGGACGTGATCGTGGCCGATCTACCGAGTCGTGTCGCGCAGGTGCTACGCGATCTCTGTATCATTGCCCGGGCGGACGGCGATGTCTCGCAGGCGGAGCTGGACATCATCACGGACATCGCCGTGAAGGTCGAGGTCGACCTCGACCTCGACCTCGTGAGTTGTGTGCTCGACCCGACATCGGGCGGGTGCGGGTCAGGCTAGGTAAGGGGTCACCGGGGCGGACTTGCATCCGTCCCGCGTATGCCGGAGGATCGTGTTTCAACGAGGGGCTGCCCAGGGATCGTTCCCTGGCAGGGAAAAGGGAGAAGGATGCAGAAATTCAAAGGACGTCGAGGGGTTGCGCTGGCAGTGGCCTGTTTGGCCGCGGTCGCGGCGATCGGGTTGGGGCAGGCGTTGCTGAACCGTACGGAAGCGGCCCAGGGCGACATGGTCTACGGCCCGATGTTCGAAGTGGATCCGTTGTGGCCAAAGCCGATGCCAAACCACTGGTTGCTGGGGACGACGATCGGCGTCTCGGTCGACAACCGTGACCACATCTGGATCATTCACCGCGGCGACTCGCTGGCTGCCGGCGAAGTACCCGCTATACAGGATCCGCCCGTTGCCGCCGAGTGCTGCCGTCCCGCGCCGCCGGTGCTCGAGTTCGACCAGGCCGGCACGCTCGTGGGTTCCTGGGGCGGACCCGGGGAGGGGTACGAGTGGCCCGCGTCGAATCACGGGATTTTCGTCGACCACATGGACAATGTCTGGATCGGTGGCAACGGCGGACCCGACTCCCATCTCCTGAAGTTCACTCGATTCGGGAAGTTCCTGATGCAGGTGGGCGCGGCGGGTGCCCGCATGAACGGACCCGTGAGTGAGACCACTGGTCAGCCCTCGGCGGTGCCGAACAGTAACTCGACGGACAGTTTTGGCCGCGTCGCGAAGATCTACGTTGACCCGAAGGACAACGAGGCGTATATCGCCGACGGCTATTTCAACAAGCGGGTGGTGGTACTGGACGCCGACACGGGCGCCTTCAAGCGCTTTTGGGGCGCGTATGGCAACACGCCGGACGATACCGACCTGGGTCGCTATGATCCGACCGCCGAGCCCGCGCAGCAGTTTCGCACCCCGGTGCACTGCGCCGAGCTGTCGAATGATGGACTTGTCTATGTCTGCGACCGCGTCGGCGACCGGATCCAGGTGTTCCAGAAGGATGGCACCTACGTCCAGGAGCTGTTCGTGGCCAGGGACACGCTGGGCGCCGGTTCCGTGTGGGATATCGCGTTCTCGCGCGACACTGACCAGAAATACATCTATCTGGCCGATGGGGTGAACGAGAAGGTGTATATCATCGATCGTCGCGAGATGGAGATCATCTCCAGCTTTGGTGATGGTGGGCGCCAGCCGGGTCAGTTCTATGGCGCACACAGCATCATGACCGACTCGCACGGCAACATCTACGTGACGGAAACCTTCGAGGGCAAGCGCCTGCAGAAGTTCGTCTACAAGGGTGAGGGTGGCATTCGCGCCCCGCATCAGGGCGTGGTCTGGCCGAGTAATTAGGTGTTCCCGCGTCAGACTTCGAGGCTTGAGAGGGCGATGCACCAAAGGTGGTGCATCGCCCTCTCGTTCGATGTGGCGCAGGCCTCGCCCTGTTCGATGTGGCGCAGGCCTCGCCCTGTTCGATGTGGCGCAGGCCTCGCCCTGTTCGATGTGGCGCAGGCCTCGCCCTGTTCGATGTGGCGCAGGCCTCGCCCTGTT
>CALBET010000434.1 GCA_937888665.1 uncultured Acidobacteriota bacterium | reverse complement strand
AACAATGTGACCGCCACCGCCAGCGGCGGCACCAACAACTACGGCGTGAAGAACGATTCGTCGTCGCCGACGATTCGGAACTCGTCGATCACCGGCAGCACCAACAGCATCTCAAACGATTCGTCGTCGGGCGCGAAGGTGGCTGACACCATGCTCGACGGACCAGTCGACGCAGGTGCCGGTCTCGCGTGTGTTGGGGCGTACACCACAGCTTTTGTTGCACTCAGCGGCGGCTGCCTCTGACCCGCGCTGAGTGAAGGTCGGGAGGGTCGCGGACCTCTCATCGACGAGCAGCAGCGGAATGTCCTGTGTTCCGAACAAGACACCAGTCAAGACAGCATCGAGCTGGCATGGGCAACGACCAAGTGCCGCTGAACCAATGCGTTAATCCGGAAACGGATTGTCGTAGTCGGCGAGGATCGCGAGTGCTTCTTCTTCGGTCATCGGCGCAGCGAACGACGCGGTGACCTTGGTGGGTGCGTCAACCCCGTACAGGCGGCGGCGTGACTCCGACGCCCGCAACACAGTCCCCAGGGCACTAGCAGCCTTAAAGTCGATCGGAGCGCCATGCTGGTCACACTTCCCTGCGACAGCCTCGACCATCGCCATTCCTCGGTCGATGATGTCCAGCAGCCGGACATCTTCGGTAGCACGGATCTGTTCGCCGAGATCACCGGCCCGCCGGTTCGCTTCTTGTTTGGCTTCGGCCAAGTAGTTGTGGACTGTGCCGATACTGATTCCGATCTCGGTTGCGATGTCGGCAAGTCTCCATCCGTCTGCCCGGAGGTTGGCTGCGGCTTCGCGGTTGCGGAGTTTGCGTGCGATGTCTTTGGCGTGGATTGATCGGCTCATAAGTTGGCCTCGGTTTCAAGGGTAGATGGGTTCATTCGGTGAACGTCTGGATTCGCGCAACCTCGGCCCTGCGGGCGGTCATTTCGATACGGACTGGCGCGTATCGGGAGAGCATCGTGGTCCTGTCTGTTGGGTAGCGCTAGTGGCGTCAGTCGTTTCGCTTGCTGCGGGTGCGACACCGAGGTTTTAGATCCGGCTTGCCCGTCGCTAATCGTGGTTTGGTGTGGGGCCGCCCGAATGACCGCCAGACGGCAAGGATTCTCAACACTCATCAATTCGACCCTGACGGAACCGGATACAGGAACGGCAACGGCAACGACGAATGGCCGTTACCGGTGATCACGGTCGGGGTCCACAGGGGTTGGCATTCGGGCCAGTGATGCAACCCGTGATGTCGGCCACCGGCCACCGCATAAAACCGGTCACCGGAAGGGATCACACCATTGCAGGTGACACAGTCGCGATCCTCCATCGGTGCCGTCAACACCATCACGTCTCGCGGTTTGTCTTGGAGGTTCACGCGACCCCCCGAGCGTTGGAGTTCTCGCTGAGCGCGATCTCCCAGGCATCGACGTGAGCAATACCCCAACGATCTGCGAGTTCGTACAACATGGAGCCGTTAGGCCATTCGGCGCAGGCCAGTGCGGTGTCCGCAATCAGTTCGCTGCGACAGTGGCCGCCCGCAACAAGATTGTCAATCACCTTTCCAATGCCGCGCGCTTGCCCATCACCGATTCCAGGACATTCGATGCGCAACTCATCGCTGGTGAACAAGACACGGCTGGCGGAACGCCGGTCAGGGGCGCTCCGACTTGCGGTCGCATCCGGTTGGATGGGTGTACCTATTGAGGACTTACCCGTGCGGATCACTGGGGGCGTAGGCAATGGGTTTCGTGAATCTGTCGTCGAAGGCTTCGATTCTGCGGACGTAAGCGGCGGCTCAGTGGTCCTAGTAGGTGCGGAGCACTGGTCCTTTGTTTTCGGGGGTGTCTTTCGGTGAAACAGCCTGCGGCGTTCAAGTTCGTTGTGAGCGCGAACCGTCATCATGCCAACGATCACGTACTCGGTCGCGCGGCCTTGCCGTCGGTTGTGTGGCTCCCACACGGCAATTTCGCCTGCGCGAACGAGGGCTTTCACGTGACGCGTCACCGTGTCTTTTGAAATTCCGCACTGTTCTTGCAACCAGACATTCGGAGCGAGGAGATGTCCCTTCGGCTTCGACATGCGACCGTTGAATTCGTCAGGCCCCGAATGCGCTCTCTCGGCCATGACGACAAGCGTCGAGAACGCATGTGCTGCGTCGCTTGCTCGGAGACGGGGTAGCACGTCGCTTATCCGGTCACTCATCGGGCTGGTCCGCACAATCCAGCAGGGCGGCCAGGTCACCGATCGCCGTATCGAGCATCCTGTACTCGGGCGACAGGAATGCTTCTGCGGCCGAGTCGAGCATGGCGAGGTTTCGGTCGATGAGCTGCAACTGTTCCAACAACAGACGGAACCTGAGTCCGAGAGACATCATGACGTTCCGCCGATAAGCGCATCGAGGTCGGCAACCGGGATGCGGGTCGAGCGGCCAATCTTGAAGGCGCGAATCGAACCGGCTGTAATAAGCCGATAGATGGTTTGTTTAGAAACGCTGAGGTAATCGGCCGCGAGCTGGGGGGCAATGGCGGCGGGGGATGATCCGTCGTTGACGGCTGGAAATATCGAGTGCGGGTCTGCGCTCATCAGGCTCCTTCGGGAGACTTTCGTGATGAACGCTGACGCCCGGATCGCCCCATCCGGAGCGTCGTTTTCTCGGTTCGAGAACGTGGCCGAGGATCGGCCTGGCATTTACTGTAGCAGTAGGGGCCGTAGAGTTACGCGTATGGCATTTGAGACGCCTCACGAAACTTATGAGCGAGTTCGCGCAGGGCGGGACCGTTATGACAGCAACGACTTGTCGTTGGCGCGCCGCAATCCGTGGGTTGACGAAGCACGCGAAGAGGTTGGGCGCGTTAATCCGCTCAAGTCATGGCCAGACCGTCGGGAGGGCTGGACGGACGCTGATATTGATGTCTGCATGGGACTACTGCACGCAAAATTCGAAGACGACGAGGACCGCAATGCGCTTGCGGTCGAGCTGCTATCGGCTGAGGTCGTGGGCCTATACAAGCGACGGGCTAACCGCGCCGAGCAGGCGGAGGCGAACCGGGATGCGAACCACGAGCGTCAGTTGATTCAAGACGGTATGCCGCCCGCTGCTGCGAGCGGTGCGATTCGCGCTGACGTTCGGCCAGAGGACCAGGCGTCGCAGCGGCAGTTCGAACGAGCCACAGGCGAACGCACTCGTGTCGGCGACCCAGGGGCCGATGATCGCTCTTGTTCCCGCTCGGGTTCGTAGCGGACCGGAGTTGAGACGAGGCAATCCGCACCTCAGCTCATTCAGCGGACGCAGGCGTCTGTTTGATGTGGCGCTCTCTATGCACTCAGTCGCCGCCTACGGCTGGCCAAAGCAAGCGGCTCATAGCGTCCGCAGCGTCGTCCCGCGCCGGGGCCATGAGGTGTCCGTATACGTCGGCGGTGAGGCGGATCGACGCATGACCGAGCGTGTCCGAGACGGTCTTGAGCGGTACGTTGCCTGCAAGCATCAGCGACGCGGCGGAGTGCCGAAGCTCGTGGGGCGTCCACTCGCCGAAGCCAAGGTCACCCGTCAGCTTCTTCACGGCTCGGAGCAGACGGCCAGGGTCATAGGGCGAGCCGACAGAGTTCGTCAGGACAAGCCCGATCTTCTGCCATTTGCCGCCCCATCCAGGCCCAAATGCAAGCTGCTCACTCGCTTGCCTCGCCCGTTGGGCGCGGAGCTTCTCAACCATCGCGGCCGGAAGATGGAGAGTCCGACGCGAGCCTGATGTCTTCGCATTTCCGAGGTGGAGTGCTCCGCGCTCGTCAGGTTTGAGTGAGTGCCGGACGGTCAGTGCCGGTCTTTCGCCGTCGAGATCGAGATCGCTCCATGCCAGGCCCAGGGCTTCGCCTCGCCGCAGGCCGAGCGACAGCATGAGTGCCACGGGCACGTCCCATTCCGTGTTAGAGGCAGCGGAGAGCAGCGTTCGCGCTTGCTCGGGTGTCAGGGTGCGGCCCTCCTTCTTCGTGAGTCTCACGCCGTCCGTAGCCGCAGCAACGTTACGCATCACGAGTTCGTCGCGAACTGCTGTGTCAAGTGCTCGGCGGAGCACAGCGCGCGCTATTCGCTGGGAGTTCGGAGCACTGCCGTTCGTTTGCATCTTCGAGAGCACCTGCCGAACGTGTGCTGTCGTGAGCTTGTCGAGACGAACGTGGCCGATAACGGGCACGATGTGTAGGCGCACGTTTGACTCATAACTCGCCCGCGTTCCGGCGGTCGTGTCGCCGAGTGGCAGCACGTCGGTCAGCCAAGAGTTCAGGAACTGTTCGAGGGTCGCGTTCGCACCGATTGTGACGCCTGCTGATTGCTGGCGCTTCAACTCGCCGAGGCGTTCGAGCGCGATCTGCCTTGTCTTGCCAGTGACGGTCCGGCGAGTCGGCCTGCCCGCAGCGTCGCGGCCAGTGGTGAGGCGAGCCTCGTAACGGTCACGGTCCTTGCGATAGGTGAGGCTGCCTTCGCCGTTGCTGCGCTTCTTCTTTGCCATGCTTCGCTCCGATTCATCGCTAGAGGCGTCAGACGCCAACGAAGACGCCAACGACTACCGTAACCGCAAGGAACGTCCAGGAACGTCAGGGGTTTATGTAGCAGGTCTTATGCTCCGATCTTGGCACCCTGAGTTATCGCAAGGAACGGCATGATTCGGATTTGTAATCATGAGGTGGTGAGTTCGATCCTCACACCCGGCTCCATACGTCGT
>CALBET010000433.1 GCA_937888665.1 uncultured Acidobacteriota bacterium | reverse complement strand
CGCGATCCTGATCTTCGAACATCTCTGGGCGCTGGAGGTGCCGGCGCAGGTGCAGATGTTCGCGACGGATATCGACAACGACGCGCTGGAGGATTTCCCAGCACCGGGTGGGAAGAATCCCGCGCGCCACCCTGGCGGCTCCGCCGATCGTTCACCAGGGCATACACTGCTGTACCCGCCTCACGACGACATCCAAGTCGATCGGCTTTTCCAAGACATCGGCGGCCTCCCCGCGCAACGTGTCGACGTATCCTTTCGCGGTGCCGCCCGCCGTCATCGCGATGACGTGGCACGAGGGAACGAGTCCCGTCAAGGCCTGGAGCGCCTCGACCCCCGACGCGTCTGGCAGCCGCGGGTCCACGAGCACCACCGCGGGCCGGAGACCACTTCGACCAATCGCGTCCCGCGCCGCGGCAGCCGTGCCAACATCGCGCACCGCGAAGTCCGCGTCTGACAGCACCTCTCGGAGTGCCCAACGCATCAAGGCGTCCGCGTCCACAATCAAGATCACGGGCCGGGCTGCCCGGCCGTCCTCGCGTGTTTCAACTGGGGCCACAACAGCAGGGGGAAAGCAAAATCCCTGCCGCTATCGCCGCTGGCCGATCGTTGCGGCGGTCGCGCTTGGGGCACCACGATGTCCAAGGGGCGGGGTTGTGGTCGTGCCGCTCGATCAGGCGTTCCGCCGCCTTGAGTGATTCCCGCACATCGGCGACGCCCTGTGCCGGCTCCGTGTACGGGTTGGCGAAATGGCAGTCGGCACAGTTGCTCCGAGCGAACTATGTCTCAGCCGCCGACGCACCTGCTGTGCCCAGCCACCCGAGGACCAGGGCGGCGGTCGGGGGCCTTGCCGAGCGGCACCTGGAGGTCTTCGGTATCGTTGCCATCCTGGCCCCGTCTTCTTCTGCGTTCGACGAGAGACGTTCACATGCTTCGTACCAGTGCGTTGACCGCCATCGCCGGGCCCACGCGTCCCCCTTTGCGGCACAGCCGACGTCTTTCCCGGCGGGCGAACCATGGGTGGCTACCGAGTCGGAGCCGTGCCGAGAGGAGGTGCGGAGAACACCGCACCATTCGGCCGCGCGACGGGAAATATTCCCCGTCTCGCATTTGGTCCTCCACCAGCCTTGGGCGAACAGAGTCTTCTTGGGCGTCGACGGGCGCCGTAGAGGTGGGCGCGGACACGGCGCGGTTGCTGATCGCTACACGGCACCCTTGGCACCGGTTTCGCAATACACGACACTGGTGATCGACGTGGTGGATGCGAAGACGAGCAAGGTGGTCTGGCGTGGATGGGCGCAAGACTCCATGACCGACATCATCGACAGTCAGGATCGCCTGCGGAAGCAGGTGGACGAAGCGGTGACGCGAATGATGCCCCGGCTGCCACCTGGCGGAGCAGGCGAGCCGTGACCCGCCACTTCGATGTCGTGGCCTTCGCCGCCCACCCGGATGACCTTGAGGTGGTCATGGGCGGCACCGCGGCCAAACTGGTCCGCAAAGGATTGTCGGTCCTGTTTGTCGACCTCTGTGATGGCGAACCCGCCAGATATGCACCCCGCGGCGAACGCGGCGAGCAGGCGGCGCGGGCGGCGGAGATTCTCGGCGTGGCCCGGCACACACTGCCGCTGCAGGATCGCTTGTTCACGACACCATCGACAGCCGGTTGCATGTCGCCCGGTTGCTGCGCGTCCATCGGCCGCGCATGGTGTTCACGACGGCTGGCGCTGGTGTTCACCCCGACCACAAGGCAGCGACCGACATTGTGACCGCCGGCGTCTTCTATGCGCGACTCCCGAAATGGAACGAAGTGCTGGGCGATTCGGATCTCGCCGCCACCGAGCCTCTCGAAATCGAGCGCCTGTTCGTCGGGCATTGCCGCATGGAGCCTCCGTGGACCCGCTTCGACTTCGCCGTGGATGTGTCGGACGTGTACGACCTGAAGATGGCGTCGGTCCGCGCCTATGAGGCGGTGTTCAGCGGCAGCCAGGCGGATCTGATCGACAAGTACAGCGCGGAAGATCGCTACGTGGGCAGCCTGATCGGCGTGCGGTACGCCGAGGCCTTCCAAAGCCGGAGCCCCCTGCTCGTCGAAGACCCCACCGTCTTCGCGAGCGCTCGGTTCGGTTGACACCGCCAGCGCATCGAATCGCCTCGCACAAGCCACTCATTACCTTCAGGAGCTTCGATGATGGTGCTCAAGCAGTATTACCTCGGCTGTCTGGCGCACGCCTCGTACTTGATCGCTGATGAACGAACCAAACAGGCTGTCGTCGTCGATCCCCAGCGAGATATCGAGCAGTACCTCCGCGATGCCCAGGAAGGCGGCTACGCCATCACGCACGTCGTGCTGACGCACTTTCATGCGGACTTCCTCGCTGGGCACATCGAACTGCGAAACCGGGCCGGCGCTCGCATCGTCATGGGCGCACGCGCCCAGGCCGAGTTCGATGTCCAGACCGTGAAAGAGGGCGACCTCATCGAATTGGGGGATGTCCGCATCCAGATTCTCGAGACACCAGGGCATACGCCCGAGGGGATCTCGCTCCTGGTATTCGACCGGACCAGAAGCGACGTGGTCCCGCACGCCGTCCTGACCGGCGACACGTTGTTCATCGGGGACGTTGGTCGGCCCGACCTCATGGCCTCCATCGGCGTCACGGCGGACGAACTGGCCGAGATGCTGTACCACTCGCTCAACAAGCTGCGCGACCTTCCCGACACCACGCTCGTGTATCCCGCGCACGGCGCGGGGTCGATGTGCGGGAAGAATCTGAGCACAGAAACGGTCTCGACGGTCGGCGAGCAGAAGCGATTCAACTACGCCCTGCAGCCGATGAGTGTGGACGAGTTCAAGCGGCTCGTGACAAGCGACCAGCCGGAGGCGCCGGACTACTTCGTGTACGACGCCATCAAGAACCGACAGGAGCGGCCGGACCTCGACGCCACGCTACGCACGTCTCTGACATCACTCAGTGTCGATGATGTCGTGCGGATGAAGAGCCAGGGTGCGGAACTGGTCGATGTCCGCGATGCGGCCGATTTCGAGGGAGCGCATCTGGCGGGCTCGATCAACATCGGGCTCCAGGGAAAGTACGCCACCTGGTGCGGGTCCCTCCTCAGTCATGACCGGCCCATCGTTGTGATCGCAGAACCCGGAAGCGAAGAAGAGGCGGTGATGCGATTGGGACGCATCGGGTTCGACAACGTCGCCGGGTACCTCCGCGACGGCATGGCGGCACTGGAACCTCGTCCCGAGTTGATTCGGGTGATTTCGCGGATCACGGCTCCCGCACTGGCGGAGCAACTGACCGAATCGCCCAGGCCATTCCTGGTCGATGTCCGTTCCGCGAAGGAATGGCAGGCCGGGCATCTGGCTCGCAGCCACAACATTCCGTTGACGCACGTGCGGGACCGGAAGGCCGACGTACCCCAGGATCGTCCGGTCGTCGTCCTCTGCGAAGGAGGCTATCGCTCGGCGATTGGGACCAGCCTGCTCGCGGAAGCGGGGTTTACCAACGTCAGTGACCTCGTCGGCGGCTTCAGCGCGTGGGTCGCTTCCAAGCTACCGACAGAATCCAATGGACCCGTGTCCTCCTCATGATGTTGTGGCTGAGCCTGATCTTCGACGCGGGGGGTTCTCTTCGCCATGGCGAGTTCGCCATTCTCTTACACGCGTATCAAACACACGAGCCACACGGCGACGGCATACACCGCGGCCATGGCCCCGGTATCCCACGCCACGCGGAAGCGCTTCATCAGGACCTGCTGAATCAACCCGACCCGCGCTGAAGACGATGGACGAAAAACCGCCGTTCGAGAGTCAGCCAGGACACACGAACAGGAAGGAAGTGTGATGAGAGTTAGAACAACTCTGGTCGCTGTTTTGACCACCGTCACCCTCTCGGTGACAACATTCACGGCTCAGTCGCAGGACGCCGGGAAAGAAGCCTTCCTTACCAACAACTGCAATCGTTGCCATGCCATCGAGTCACAGCAGATCGAAGCGACCGTGCAGTCGAGACGGGTCCGGGGACCAGACCTGAGCCAGCTCGAGGAACGCCGAGACGCGCCGTGGCTCAAGCAATACCTCGAGAAAGAACTCCAGGCCAACGACAGGGACCACTCGGTGGCGTGGACAGGTAGCGACGAGGATCTCAAGGACATCGCGTCCTGGCTCGCATCGCTCGAATAGTCAGCGGCTCACCCGACGACCCAGACCGACACGACTCGGGCGCGGTGGACGAGGTCGTCCGCCACGTGATGCCGGAAGAGGTCCGGCCAGCGTGAGAGGCGGGTGCGACCGATGACGATGGTCCCAAAGCCGTCCGTTTCGGCGACCTTGAGCAGGTCCGACACGACCTGGCTGATCTCGCCCACGATGTGGCTCCGGTCGGCGAACGTTTCGGTCTCGATGATCTCGTCCCCTACACCGCCGTCACGAAGTATGCCCTTGATGTCGGCGAAGACCATCTCAGCGTCGTCCCGGAAGCGCTGCTGGAACGCGTCGCGCTCTGCGTGCATCAGCGCCTCGAGTTGCTCTTCCCTTTGCGGATCTCTGGCGCCGCCGTGCTCGACCAGGGAGGCCGGAATCGGCGGCAGAACGCTCAGCAACCGCACACAGACATCGGTTCGGCCCGCGACCACCTGAGCCACGTAGCGTGCGACCCGCCGAGAGACGTCATAATCATCGACTGCGACCAGAATCCGCATTGCGTTCATGGTATCCACACCCTCTCCGCCCGCGTTCGCCTATACCCCCGGGTCCGCGGAGACGTTGGTCGATGACGGACCGGTCATGTTACGACAGCCACCGCCGTACTCCGCTTGAGGCCATCAGGTGCGGCGCGCAGGCGTGCCTCCGAATACCGAGTTCATCGACACCGACGTGTCGGCGGCCGTCGGCTACCGTGGGCGGCGGCATTGGGCCCGTGTCTACCCGGGCGCTCCCACAACTGCGGCTGCCCCGGCGGGAGACTCAGGGTGTAGAC
>CALBET010000432.1 GCA_937888665.1 uncultured Acidobacteriota bacterium | reverse complement strand
AGATCGGCGGATTGCAGCGCCGCTCGAATGCAGCGGGACTTCCACCACGGGCTGCCAAGGATCTGGGCGACATCGCGGAGTGAAGAGATATGGCTACGCAGGACCAAGAGATCAAAGCGGTCGAGGCGGAGCACCTGCTGCAGGTGTACAGACGGATCCCGGTCGTGTTTGCGCGCGGCGAAGGCAGCTACCTGTTCGATACCGCTGACCGCCCGTATCTGGACTTCGTGTCCGGTCTGGGCGTCGCGTCACTGGGCCATGCGAACCCGGACCTGGCCGCAGCGCTGGCCGACCAGGCACGCACGCTGGTCCACACGTCCAATCTGTACTTCCACCCACTACAAGGCGAGGTCGGCCGGCGACTCACCGCACTGTCTGGGCTCCCACGGGCCTTCTTCTGTAACAGCGGGACCGAGGCCGTGGAAGGGTGCTTGAAATTTGCCAGGCGGTACTGGCACACGCGTGGTGAGCCCCGCACCCGCTTTGTGGCGCTGGAGCGCTCGTTTCACGGCCGCACACTCGGGTCCTTGTCGACCACCTGGGAACCGGGGTATCGCGCGCCCTTCGAGCCGTTGCTCGACGTCACGTTCGTGTCACCGAACGATCCGGCCGCGCTGGCCGCCGCCTGTGGCCCCGACGTGGCGGCCATCATCGTCGAACCGATCCAGGGCGAAGGTGGCATCTGGCCCCTCACGTCCCCATTCGCCGACGCGGTGACTGACGTCTGTCGAACCAGTGGCGCGCTCTTGATCGCCGACGAAATCCAGTGTGGACTAGGACGGACCGGCGCACCATTCCACTCGGCCACGCTTGGCCTGCACCCGGATCTGATGTCGCTGGGGAAAGCACTGGGCGGCGGCGTGCCGATCGGCGCCATCCTGCTGAGCCAGCGGGTCGCCGACGCGATCTCACCCGGAGACCACGGCACCACGTACGGTGGCAACTTGCTGGCGTGCCGGGCCGCCCTCGTGTTTCTGGACGCCATGGCACAGGGCGGACTCGAGCGGGTTCAACAGGCCGGCGCCCGGTTGACCGCGGGACTCAGGGCGCTGGCCGAACGCTACCCGGTGATCAGCGACATCCGCGGCGCGGGACTCATGCGCGGCCTCGAGATGCCGGCGGATGCAGCTGCCCAGCTGGTCGACGGCGCGATGTCGCGAGGACTGTTGATCAACCGGACGGCGGGCGCCGTCGTGCGCATGCTGCCACCGCTGAGCGTATCGGACGCGGAGATCGACGAGGCACTGGGGATCCTGGCCGACGCGCTGGCCACACTCCCGTGACGCGCGGCCGACGGGGACCACGAGGCAACAACAATGGTTGAACGCATTGCAGGCGGTATCACGGCGCCGGACGGCTTCGAGGCCGCCGGGGTCCATTGCGGGATCAAGAAGTCTCGACTCGATCTGGCGCTGGTCGTGGCGACGCCGCCGGCGCGGGCGGCTGGCATCTTCACGACGAACCTCGCGGTGGCGGCGCCACTGCTGGTGACCCGTGACCATCTCCACGTCTCGCAAAACACCGCCGCGGCCGTCGTCATCAACAGCGGCTGCGCCAACGCCTGCACCGGAGCCCCGGGACTCGCTGCGGCCCGTACGATGGCAGCCCAGACGGCGGAGGCGCTCGGATGCCCCGTGGAACAGGTGCTGGTCTCGTCTACCGGGGTCATCGGTCTGTTACTGGACACCGAGAAGGTCCGGCACGGTGTCGCGCTCGCTGCCGGTGCCCTGAGTCGCGAGGGCCACGGCGCCGCAGCCGAGGCGATCATGACGACCGATCCGTCGCCGAAGGAGACGGCGGTCCGGGTGTCGACGCCGGCCGGGGTCTTCCATATCGGCGGCATGGCCAAGGGGTCCGGGATGATCGAGCCGAACATGGCGACCATGCTGGGCTTCCTGACCACCGACGCGGCGGTGGAACCGGCACTGCTGCGGCGCGCGCTGACGGAGGCCTGCGCCGACACGTTCAACGCCATCACCGTCGACGGGGAGACATCGACGAACGACATGGTCCTGCTGCTGGCCGGGGGTCGCGCGGGCGTGCACATCGGAGAGGACGAGTACGCCACGTTCGTCGACGCGTTGCAGACGGTGTGTCGGGAGCTGGCCCTCGCCATCGTCCGAGGTGGCGAGGGCGCGACCAAGTTGATCGAGATCACGGTGACCGGGGCTCGGTCCACGGCCGAGGCCAAACAGGCCGCACGAGCCATGGCCAACTCGCCTCTGGTCAAGACCGCCGTCCATGGCGGCGACCCGAACTGGGGCCGTCTCGTGGCGGTGGCCGGCCGCGCGGGCGTCGGCTTCGATCTCGCCGGAGCCCGGGTCCAGATCGGCGGGGTAGAGCTGTTCTCGGACGAGACAGTCTTCGCCGAGCGGGAACCAGCCGCGGCCGAACACCTGCGGGGCACCGATGTCACGATTAGGGTCGACCTCGGTGTCGGTGGGGACGCGCGGGCAACGGTATGGACGTGTGACTTCAGCGCCGAGTACATACATATCAACGCGGATTACCGAACGTGAAATACGACGGTGTCGTCCGTCACGTCTTGACCTGAATTCACCATGGACACCATCACGAACCCCGCGCCGGGCCACGACGCGGTCGCCCCGGACGTGCCGGCACTGCCGGGTCGCACCTATCTGTCGGTGCTCGACCTCACACCGGACGCCCTCGAGGCCTGCTTGGCCCTGGCCGCCCGCCTGAAGCAGGAACGGCGGCTGGGAGCGGCTGCGCCGACGGCGCAGGCGCTGGCCGGACACTCTCTGGCCTTGCTGTTCGACAAGCCGTCACTCCGCACTCGAACCGGCTTCGACCGACGCGATCCATGTCGGGTCACCGAGCGGCCAGCC
>CALBET010000431.1 GCA_937888665.1 uncultured Acidobacteriota bacterium | reverse complement strand
GCAGAGGTAGCCATGAGGGCACTGTCAATGGCCACCCCGAGCACCATCGAGGTCATGCTCACGCTCCCTTGGCCACAATCCGGTCCCGCATCGCTTCGGCGTCGCGGACCAACCGGGACTCGAACTCAAGGCCTGGCGTGATGACGCTCTTGCCGCGCATCATCATGACGGCCCGGCCGCGATCCTCCCGGCCGGGGCCCAGCGGGATCAGTCCCACCCCGAACACTTCGCAGTCTGGGCCATGCGAGCAAACCGTTTCCTCGCAGTAGACAACCTCGGTCGCCTTGGTCACCGACGTGATCTTGGGACAGTGAAACGCGCAGGTCTGGTCCACGACCGGGAGCAGCTCGAAACAGTGCTTGCCAAACCACTCCGCCGGCACAAGGGCCCGGGCCGGCGCGTTCGCGTAGACGAACTCCATGCGCTCGGACACCACGATACACGGGTCCTTTTCCTCTTCCAGCCAGTTCCAGTGCAGCGCAATCTCGTCACGCAATTCATTCACCGAGATACTCGACATCGTCACCTCCCTCACGCGGGCCCTGACGCAGGCGCCGACTTCCTGCTCGCAGTCTATACCTGGGCCGCCCACCGGGAAAGACTTGGGCGCGTGCTGAGCCGGCTGCAACGCGGTCTCCACCGGGGACTCGAGCCTCGCGCGCTATAATCCGAGACCTGATCGCCCTCCACCGGACCACAGCCACTGGCGTCGTCGCGCCGGCAGCCGCGGCCCGCCGAAGGGTCAGCCGACGGCCGCACACCCATGACCGCAGCCAGAGACACACCGGGACCGGCGACTCGACGTGGACAGCGGCTCGCCATTCTGGTGGTGCTCGCCGGCACCCTCGCCTGCCAGACGCAGAGCTGGGAACAGTACATGGAGGCCGCCGCCTTCGCCTATCAGGATGAAGACTTCCAGGCGGCCGAGGCGTGGTTTGTGGCGGCCGAACAGGTCGCGCTCGAATTCGAGCCGTCCGATCCCCGGCTCGCCATCACGCTGGGCAACCTCGCCGACTTCTACCACGCGCAAGCGCGCGACGCCGAGGCGGAACCGTTGTACTTGGAAGCGCTCGCGCTCCTCGAGCGGATCGATGGACCCGAGTCGCCCCGCGTCGCGCGGTTCGCCGCCGACCTGGCCGTGTTCTACGCCGTGCTCGACCGGGACGAAGAGGCGGAACCGCTGTTGCAACGCGCCCTGGGCACACTGGACTGGGAACTCGGTCCCGACCATCTGGACGTCCTCGTCATCCGCTCAGCCCTGGCGGGACTGTATCTGCAGCAGGGACGTCACGGCGACGCCGAACCGCTCTACCGCGAGGTGCTGGCCATCATGGACGACCAGCGGGCACCCGATCAGGACCAGCTCGTCACGGTCCTTCAGGAATACGCGCTCGTGCTCCGCGGGATGGGGCGCGCCGACGACGCGCTGACCCTCGAAGCCCGCGCGCGCGCAATTCGCGATGCGTTGTAAACCCGGCAGTGAGGAACCCATGCCCATGTTCAAAGACCGAACCAGACCGCGTCTTGCCCCTCGGACGCTTCCCTGGCTCATGCTCGCCGCCGCCGTGCTGTGTTGCGCGCCGCCGCTGGGAGCGGCCACGGTCACCACCGTGATTGGCACCGGCACGGCAGGATTCTCAGACGACCAGGTGGCAAACCCGTACGGCGTGGTCATCGGACCGGATGGCGCCCTGTATTTCTGCGACCTCGACAACCAGCGCATTCGACGACTCGACCTGGCGAGCGGCCGCACCACCACCATCGCCGGAAGCGGCCAGCGAGGATACGGCGGCGACGGTGGGCCCGCCACGGACGCTGCCCTGAACATGCCGCACGAAATCCAGTTCGATCGAGACGGACATCTCTACATCGTCGAACGGGACAGCCACGTCGTTCGGCGGGTCGACGCCACCAGCGGCGTCATCTCGACGGTGGCCGGCACCGGAAAGCCCGGATTCTCCGGCGACGGCGGCCCCGCCACCCAGGCGCAGCTGCGCCAACCTCACAGCATCGCGTTCGATCCGCAGGGTCGACTCCTCATCTGCGACATCGGGAATCACCGGATCCGGCGCGTCGACCGCAGCACGGGGGTCATCGAGACCTGGGCCGGCACCGGCGAGCGTGAACCGACCCCGGACGGCGCGCCGCTGGCCGGCACCCCGCTCAACGGGCCACGCGCGATGGCGCTGGATCCGGACGGCAACCTGTATCTGGCGTTGCGCGAGGGGAACGCGATCTACCGCATCGACCTCGACACCGAGACCCTGCATCATGTGGCGGGCACCGGCGAGCCGGGCCACACGGGCGACGGGGGGCCGGCGGCGACGGCCACCCTGGGCGGTCCCAAGGGTCTGGCCTATCGTGGGGGCTCGTTGTATGTCGCCGACACCGAGAACCACGTTATCCGGCGCATTGACACTGCCCGCGGCACCATCTCCACCGTGCTCGGGAACGGGGAACGCGGTGACGGGCCGGAGCCGGACCCGAGTGGATGCCGCCTCAATCGGCCTCATGGCGTGTTCGTGACGACGGACGGCGGCCTGTACGTCGGTGACAGCGAAGCGCACCGGATCAGGCTGTTGCGCTGACGCCGCGGCCTTACCGTCCAAACCGGTCCCGATGCACAACCGCGACCCCGTGCATATATCCACCCACGGCCGCGAACCGGTCGTCGGCGGCGAGCATGATGGAGTCATGGGCCGCCTCGGTCTGGCCGAGGGCGTCCTGATAGAGCGCGAGATACAGGTGGGCGTAGAACCTTCCTCGCGCATCGCCGTCCGCTGCCTCCAGCACCTGCTGCGGACTCAAACGCCCGGCGAACATCTGGTAGATTTCGGGCATCGGCGTGCGCCCGTCATTCCCGACCGGCAACAGCGCCGCCAGCGCCGCCTCAGGTCCGTCGATACGGGCCACGCAGAGAAAATGCCACGTCGCGTTTTCGACGTCCGCGGGATTGACCAGTCGATGTGATTCGAACTGTTGACGGCACTCCTGATAGCGTCCCGCATAGTAGAGCGCGATGCCGCGCTGCCACAGTTGCGGCGCCGCGTCCGGTCGCTCCCGCGCGACTTGATCAAAACCGACCAGCGACGCTTCGATGCGCCCGGCCAGAAAGTCCGTTTCGGCTTGCCGCATGAGCTCGCCTGGGGTTTGCCCCGACGCCGGCGCGCAGGCGGCCATGCCCAGCAACAGGAGCCACGCCGCGCACACCTTCGGCGCGACCACCACGACGATTCCTCTCATGGGTGACGTCATACGGATACGGCCTCCGTGTTTCACTGTGCGAACGTGTGGGACACGGATCAGCATCCGTGTGCCATCTGCTGGCGGTCGAGGCACCCGTCCCGCCAGGCGCGTCTGGGACCTTGGTCGTGGTCCCGAGACACCCACAGTATATGCAACCCCGCTGCAGCGAGCCGCCGGTCACGTCGCCAGTGCGACGCCGTCGCGCTATAATCTTCCGCATTACCGGCTTTCGCCTCTGAGCCGATCTGACTCGGAGGACACGACCAAGGAGCACGACCATGAGAGTTTTGCAGCTTGCTGGCGCCGCCGCGCTGATATCTGGGCTCAGCGTCTCGCCGGCGTTCGCGCAGGCGGCCGACATGACCTTCTTCCTGACCAGCGTGGGGTCCGGCGACGGCGCCAACCTCGGCGGTCTTGCTGGCGCAGACGCCCGCTGCCAGTCGCTCGCGGCCGCGGTCGGGGCCGGCAGCAAGACCTGGCGCGCGTATCTGAGCACCACCGGGTCGGGCGGCGTCAACGCGCGTGACCGCATCGGCGCTGGTCCGTGGCAGAACGTCGCAGGCACCGTGGTGGCCAACAACCTGGACCAGCTGCACTTCGAGAACATGCTGACGAAGGAAAGCGTGCTGAACGAAAAGGGTGGGATGACGAACGGGCGCACTGACGACCCGAACCAGCACGACATTCTGACCGGGTCGTATCTGGACGGGACCGCGGTAGCGGGCAGTGACGACAGCACGTGCAGTAACTGGACGTCGAACGCAGACGGCGCCGGCAGCGCGCTGGTCGGACACTTCGACCGGACCGGCGGCGGTGCGAACCCGGCCTCCTGGAATTCGGCGCACGGCTCACGCGGCTGTAGCCAGGCCAACCTCCAGGCGACCGGTGGGAACGGCTATTTTTACTGCTTCGCTGGCAACTAACGTCGCAGCGTCCTTCAAACCTGCGGAACCCGCGGTAGCGAGAGCCGCGCCGTCGTAGCCAGGGCCTTCAGGCCCGCAGACACCCGCGGTGAGTCGCAGCAGATGTGAGCCGCGGAAGAGTCGAATGCCCGGGTCCCCTGACCGGGCGCGCAGAGAGCGCGCGCCCGGCGCGGGCTCCGGTCAGGTCCGTTTCCGGCCTCTCCCCACATGACCGCACGACGCGGACGTCGACAGGTGCCGCCGCGCGGCCCCGCCCGTGAGACCTCCGCTGAGGGCATCCGGCCGCACATCCCTATCCTGCTCCTCCTCTGCGCCTCGGCCGCCCTTGGGCTGACAGCCGTCATCTCGCTCGACCGCGCCATCCCCGAGTCCAAGGTCACCGACCGGCCCATCGCAGTCGACGGGGACGGGTACGTCTCCTCAGAGGCCTGCCAGGCGTGTCATCCGGCTCAGTACGAGACATGGTATGGCTCGTTCCACCGCACGATGACCCAGCTCGCGACCCCGGACACCGTGCGCGCCGACTTCGACAACGTCCGTGTGGAGAACACACACGGGCAGCCGATGGTGCTCACCCGTGACGGTGACGAGTTCTGGGCTGAATTCGACGACCCCGGGTGGGAGGGCGCCGATGACCAACGGCCCCGCATCAGGCGACGGGTGGTGATGATCACCGGGTCGCATCATCAGAACATCTACTGGTACGCGACTGGCCACGACCGTGCCGTGAACGTGCTGCCGGCCGCCTACCTGATCGACGAACAGCAGTGGGCGCCGCGCAGCGCCGTGGTGCTGCACCCGCCAGGACAGTCACTGGCGATGTTGAACGGTCACTGGAACGCCATCTGTATCGCGTGCCACACGACCCAGGGCAAGACAGGGTTCGATACGCCGTACCGGTTTGAGGCCTTCGACTCGCAGACCATCGACACCACGGTGGCAGAATTCGGGATTGGCTGCGAGTCATGCCACGGACCGGGCCAGGCCCACGTGGAGGCGAACCGCAATCCCCTGCGGCGTTACAGCCTCTACCTCGGTGAGGCTCAGGATGGCGCCGATGTCGGCGACCCCACCATCGTTGTACCAACCCGGCTCGATCCACAGCGTTCGTCGCAGGTGTGCGGCCAGTGTCACAGCGTCTGGGAGTTCTACGATCAGCCAGGCGAGCGCGTCGCCAACGACGCAGGTTTGCCATACCGACCCGGCGACGAGTTGCGTGACACGCGTTTCATCGCGCAACCGTCGGTGGATCGCACCTCCGGGGCGATGACCGCATTCGTCGAGACCGACCCCGAGTTTGTGAGAGGTTCGTTCTGGCCTGATGGGATGATTCGCGTGTCCGGCCGCGAATACAACGGACTGCTCGATTCCCCGTGCTTCCGGCAGGCGACCGATCCTGGCCGCACCCTGAGCTGCTTCTCGTGTCACACCCTGCACAAGACGGCCGACGATCCCCGCTCTGTCGCCGAGTGGGCCGACACCCATCAGGTGTCGACCGAAGGGGACGGCAACCAGGCCTGCCTGCAATGTCACGAACCGATGGCGGAGCAAGTGACCGCGCACACCCGGCATGGGGCCGATTCGTCCGGTAGCCGTTGCTACAACTGCCACATGCCGTACACCAGCTACGGCCTTTTGAAAACGATTCGGAGTCATACAGTCAGTAGCCCGTCCGCCACCGAGTCCGTGGAGCTGGGCCGCCCGAACGCCTGCAATCTCTGTCACCTGGACAAGACGGTGGCCTGGACGGCGGACCGTCTCGACGAGTGGTACGGTACGCCGGTGCCGCCGCTGGACGACGACGACCGAACCGTGGCCGCTGCGCTGCTCTGGCTGTGGCGCGGCGATGCCGGCCTGCGCGCCATCACCGCGCAAGCGATGGGATGGAGCCCGGCCCAGGAGATCTCCGGGACAAGCTGGATGCCGCCGCATCTGGCGGAAGCGCTGGGCGACCCCTACGAGGCCGTTCGGTTCATCGCGGCGCGTTCGCTTCGCAGTCTGCCTGACTACGCCAACCTTTCTTTCGACTTTGTCGGTCCCGAACAGGCGCGTGTCGACACGGCTCTGCGCCTGATGCAGGAGTGGCGTGCCGACCCGCGGTCCCGCCGACGACGAGACCCCGAGCTGCTGTTCGACGGTGACGGGGTGCCTCGGCTCGACGCCATGCGACGACTGTTCGACCAGCGCGACCGGCGCGGACTGTTTCTCAGAGAGTGACGACGCGTGCCATGAACTACACCCGACGTCATCTTTCGTTCGGCTGGTGGTCGCTACTCGGCTTCCTCATCCTGGGTCTCGGGCTGGAACTGCTGCACGGATTCAAGGCGGGCCTGTACCTCGACGTGGGGAATGAGACGCGGCGTCTGATGTGGACCCTGGCGCATGCGCACGGGGCAGTGCTAGGACTCGTCCACATCGCCTTCGCGCTCTCTGTGCCGCACCTCCCCGGCCTCGACGCGCGTGGCCGGACACGGGCCTCATGGTGCCTCATCGGCGCCAGCGTGCTGCTCCCGGGCGGCTTCTTCGCCGGGGGACTGCAACTCTATGGCGGAGACCCCGGGGTCGGCATCTTCCTGGCGCCGGTCGGCGCGACCAGCCTGATGATCGCGGGGTTTCTCACGGCCCGCGCCTCCGCTGCGGCCGACGCCCCGCGCGCCAAGCACGC
>CALBET010000430.1 GCA_937888665.1 uncultured Acidobacteriota bacterium | reverse complement strand
CCACCGTGTCGCCCGACCCGCCCGTGGACCGAGCCGTTCAGGGGGAGCCGTCCCTGGCGGTCTGGGTCCGAGTGTCGGACGTGGTCACCGTCATCCTCACCATCGTCGTCCTGCACGTCGGCGTGTTCGGGCCGGTGCGCGTGGGACCACTGTCAGTCGGCGAGCCGTGGCGAGCCCTGGTCGTGCTCCTGGCCGTGGCCGGACTGCGGCACTACAGGGTGCGGACGCCGCCACTCCAGCAGCGTCTGTGGTCCGGGGTGCGGGCCGGGTGGCGCGACGACGCGTTTCAGGCTGTCTGGCCGATCGTCGTGGTCACCCGCTTGTCCGTCCTGCTCGTGGGTTACCTGGCTGTCGTCTCCGTGGGGTTCCCCGATGGCGCACCGCCCATCAGGGTGTCGGACAACGAGGCCATCAACCTCCCGCTCCGCTGGGATTCTGGCTGGTATCTCAACATCGCGATGGAGGGCTATCGCTGGGACGCGGACAACGACGGACAGCAGAACATCGCATTCTTCCCCGGGTACCCACTCGTCACCGAGGGCGTCGCCACGTTGCTCGGAGCCCAAGCGCTGTCCAGACCGCCTCTCGACCGCCCCCCGGCGGTGGCCGTCGCGCAGCTGCAGCAGTTGTTTCTTGGCTCGGCCCTCCTCGTGTCGCTCCTGTCGTTCGGCTGGGGACTGGTCTGGCTCTACCGACTGGTCCGCGAGCATCTGGACGAAGCGGCGACCCGGGCCACACTGCTGCTGCTGGCCGCCTATCCGTTCGCCGTCTTCTTCAGCGCGGCCTACACCGAGTCGCTCATGCTGCTGGCGGTCGCGGCGTCGTTCTATCAGGTCCGCCACGAGCAATGGACCTCGGCGGCGGCGTGGGGCCTCCTGGCCGGACTGTGCCGTCCCAACGGGTTCCTGCTGGCCGGTCCCCTGGCGGTCATCGGATTGAAGCAGTTTCTGGCGCGACGAGCATCTGGCCACTCGAACGACTCGCTGCGGCGTCATGCCCTGATCGCGGTCGGAGTGGCCTCGATGCCGGTCATCGGGACGTTGCTGTACTCCGGTTTCATTTACACCCTGACTGGCGACCCGATTGCCTGGCGGGAGGCGCACACCGCCTGGGGTCGCAGTTACACCGGATTCCCTACGTTGATGACTCCATTAGAATCAATCACCCAGCGGGGCGTCGTCGAGTACACTTCCGCGCAGCCGATCGAAGCCCTCAATGCGCTTGGCGCCATCCTGGCCTGTGCGTTGATCTGGCCGATCACCAGACGTCTCGGGCCGGAGTACGGCCTGTTCATGGTGCTGAACGTTGGCCCACCGCTCCTGTTCGGCGGCTTTCTGTCGATGGGACGCGTGACCAGTCTGCTGTTTCCCATGTTCATGTATCTGGCGCTCGTGCTGGCCGACCGGCAGCGACAAACCCTCGTGTGCGGCTTCGCGATCGTCCAAGGACTGGCCGCTGTGCTCTTCTTCACCTGGCACAGGTTCCTGTGATGCCTGCGACCGAACACCCTCGTGCCGTCACGGCGTTGGTCATCTTGCCGACGCTGAACGAGGCAAAGAATCTCCCATTGCTGGTTCCCCGGATCCTTGAGCATGACGGCTTTCGGCTCCTGATCGTGGACGACCGTTCGGTTGACGGCACCGGAGACGTGGCTGACGCGCTGGCGGCGCAATACCCCGGACGCATCGAGGTGTTGCACCGAACCGGGAAGCGCGGCCTGGGGCTCTCCTATGCCGAAGCGTTCCCCAAGGCGGCCGCCGCCGAGGTCGATGTTATTTGCCAGATGGACGCGGACCTGTCGCATGACCCGCAGTATTTGCCGGCGATGGTCGCGGCCACCGCCGAATTCGACGTCGTCATCGGGTCGCGATATGCCGAAGGCGCCGCGCTCGAGAACTGGCCCGGCTACCGGGCGGCCCTGAGCGTGGGCGCCAACACATACGTACGAACCGTCACCGGGCTGCGAGCGAAGGACTGCACCAGCGGCTACCGGTGCTGGCGCCGTTCCGCCGTACGTCAGGTCCGCTGGGAGCGAGTGGGCGCCGAGGGGTTCGCGTTTCTGGTCGAAACCCTGTGCGAGGCGGCCCAGGCCGGCTGCTCGATCGGCGAGGTGCCGGTCCTGTTCGTCGGTCGACGGCACGGGGCGTCAAAACTCACCGCGCGCGTCTTCCGCGAGTCGCTCATCGTCCCCTGGCGCGTGCTGATGCGTTTCCGGCGTCATCCGCCGCGGACCGGACCGAGATGACACGTCGCCGTCTCGGCCGGTTGCAACCACCGGGCGCCGTGCGGTATCGTGCTGTGCC
>CALBET010000429.1 GCA_937888665.1 uncultured Acidobacteriota bacterium | reverse complement strand
CAGGCGCGCACCGGGCGGCCGACCGGCAATTGGCGCCTTCCACCTATATGACGTTAGTCGGTCAGAAAACGAAGAACTATGACGAATGAATGCCCTTCGGGATCGATCGAAACGGAGCGGTGGGAGGCGGAGTAGGTGCCGGAGATCTCAAGATTCTTCGGCATCATCATCAGGATGTTCGCCGAACCGGCAGCACCGCATCACCTGCCGCATTTCCATGCATACTATCAAGGTGCGTCCGCAGCGTTCGGGATTGAGCCAGTTGAGCGAATTGGTGGAAGTATGCCGAGAAGTCAACAACGTCTGGTGGAGGCGTGGGCCGAGATCCATCAGCGGGAGCTGACGGAGGACTGGGAACGACTGCAGGCTGGCCGTCCTCCGGCGAGAATCGAACCACTACGGTAGTGGGAGGCAGCATGGGACATCCGGTGTATCGCGTTACGGCATTCAAGAGGGTCGGACCATTTGAACTCACCGTGCAGTTCGATGACGCGACGGTACAACGAATTGACTTCCAACCCGTGTTGCACGGAGAGCTGTACGCTCCCTTGCGCGACGAAAGAGTGTTCGCACAGGTGACGATCGACCCAGAGGTCTCTACGCTTGTGTGGCCGAATGGGGCGGATTTCGATCCCGCAACGCTTCATGACTGGCCGGAAACTGGCCCGCCCATGATCAAAATGGCTCGTCGCTGGGCGGAGCATGAGGAACCCGCTCATCTCTAGACAGACGACGACACTACGCGACTAACACGGGTTGCAGCGGACGCCGGCGCGGTTCGCTCATCCGGCGCCGCTGAACCCCGACGGTTGGGCAGATGAATTGCTCAGTGACCCGAATCACCGCTCATCGCACGATGCTGAAGGCGGACCCGTTGACTGAATGGTGAGAAGAGCGACCTGACGCAGAGTAGATCATTGCACTTCGAGATTGTTGGCCAGATTCGGAATGTTGAGCCGATTGCGGTCGGTGGTCGAATCCGAGACATCATGCGGCTCCGGAAACAGTTCGGACCTGGTCGATGGAGAAAGTTGAAGGGCGTTGCGACAATACGGCTCTCGGACGGCCGACTTCGAGAGGCAGAGTTGCACTGGTACGCTGCGCACGGAATCGGCCGGCGGAAGATGAAGATCAAGCGATTCCTGGACTGACACCATGACGAAGAGCAAGGCGGGGGCGGCATTCGTTCTGTGTATTGAAACTCGAGACTGTGAGGATCTGGAGAAAGGGAAAGTTTACCGGCGGCTGCCAGACACGAAAGCGAAGCGCGACGGCTACATCAGGGTTGTTGATGAGTCGGGGGACGACTACCTCTATCCAGAGGACTATTTCGTTCAGGTGCAAGTACCCGCAGCGGCGCGAGACGCCTTGACTGCCTGACAGAAACGAGTCGACACGGTGCCGAGCTGCCCGGGCTCGCGATAGCCGAGACACGAAAAGAGGGGTGGCCGCCGTTCACGGCAGTCGGGCTAGAGCGCAGAGCGTGCGAGGACCACGTGCCCAACATCGGCTGCAGCGGACGTCGGCCCCGGTTTCGCTCCGCCGACGCCGCTGAGCCGCGACGTGTGTGCCGGGCATGGCACAGAACTGGAGAGGTGGGAGTCCTCTTACCAGGTGTTCGCAGAGCCGAAGGTTAGGAGAAGGGCAAGGGCGTCATCGCGAGGTGGGGTCTGGAGGAAGCTTAATCCAAAGCCGCGGGGCGACGGACAGGAACCAGATATGAGGTGTGGCTCATCCGGGACGAGCGGGCACGTGACCGCGAAGTCCTCCGTCTGCGATTGGGGTGTGCTGTATAAATCTGGCGTCTACGCGGTGAAAGCTCTGTGCCTTACCCCGGGAGGTCTCTCGGTTGTCCGTGCGGACTGGGAGTCGGGCGACCGACTCCGATCGGCCGGGAGAAGTCAGCAGAGGGCATACTAGCGTCCGGCAGGCGAGGCTATTGAGGCACCCCAGGGCCGAAAGGCGGGGGAACACTAGGCTGAGCCGTATCGCCGGGAGTGAAGGCCCGAACGGTGCCCCGAGAGGGGCGTAAAGGAGCGGAGCAGTTACCTTACACCAGATTGTGCGGGAACTCAGGCAATACGTCCTGGGTTGGCGAGGCTATTTTGGCTTCGCCGAGGTGACCTCCCCGTTGCGCGACCTGGACAAGTGGGTCCGGCGTCGGCTCCGCAGCTACCACTGGAAGCAATGGGGCCGCCGGGGCTACCGGGAACTCCGAAAACGGGGCATTTCCCGCGCGCTGGCTTGGAACACCTCCAAGTCGGCACACGGGCCGTGGCGTCTGAGTCAGAGCCCAGCGCTCACGAAAGCACTGCCTACGCGGTACTTCACGACACTGGGATTGCCACGTCTGGTTGAGATACGGACCGACCACTGAATCCGCCGAACCGCCGTATACGTGACCCGTATGTGCGGTGGTGTGGGAGGGGCGGAGCCGCGAGGCTCCCCCCTATCCCGATTGATATGACTTCATTTGTCAACTTTAGAGACACGTCTCCCCGGGCCGCCTCGGTGGCGCCGAAGGTGTACGGGGTCAGGGAAGAGGCGAGGCCAGTAATCGCGACGGTTGATCCTGCTGATATCCG
>CALBET010000428.1 GCA_937888665.1 uncultured Acidobacteriota bacterium | reverse complement strand
CTTGGTCACGCTCCGGAACAGCGCGGTCCACGGGCGTAACGTTTCGGTGCGAGAGGCAGACGAGTTCATTGACGAAGTAAGGGCTCTACTCCGTAAGTTCGACCGACTCCCGACCGAGTCTGCACCAGACATCAGGAGGCGACCGTTCGTTGAAAGCGATCTGCACGGAACGACCGACTGGCTTTCCGAGGTGGTTCACTACGTGGCCTCGCGGCCAACCCGCGAAGTGAAAATCAAGGTGATCGGGATGACGATGTACCAAGCCTGGGACATCGTGCAGGAACGCATCCTCACCCACGTAGGTGACATGGGGCCAAGCGTAACGGTACAGATCGATCTCGCCATGCTGGACTCGAGTTGGGATCAGGTCATGGCCTTCGACCCATCGTGGCAGCGGCGCGCGCGGCAGTACGAACAGGAGATCCGCGACGGCGTCGCGGCGTCGGGTCTATCAACGCTGGGTGTGACACTCCGCCGCTATCGTTTTTTTCCAGCTATTCATGGATTCGTCATCGCTGATGAGTTCATGATCGCGAGTATGTCGCGCTACGAGCGACAGAGGCTCGGTGCCGCCTTCGTACCCTACTTTGCAATGTCCCGGACCGGGGATCCGCTGGTCACCTATCTGTTCGACTACTTCCAGTCCTGGTGGGACAATTTTCCGGAGCCGGAGGTCCTGCGTGTTCCGGAGCATGTGTCACCTGCGAACCCCTGAGTAGCTGCCCCAACTGACTCTTCCAGGCGCCCTACGGCCGCGAGCAAGAGCAGGCGCGGCTGCTGCACGGCCTTGGTGGCCCAACCCGGGAAGGAGCGTCTCCGCCCAGCACGTAGTTGGCGGCAGCGAGACCGCGAACAGGTGACGTAGTCAATATCAACGCCAGCCATCAGCGCTGGACCAGCCCCGCGAACCGGCGCCCGGCGGCGCCCAGCACCGCGCCCCGGCGGTGCCCATCATCTCCTGACGGCTGAGCGCCGCACCGCGATGCCCATCGTGTCCGGTGCAGCATCCACCGTGCATCGCGATGCCCATCACCGCTTGCTCACGCCGCGCCTCAGTGGCCATCACACAGCCTGCGCGCAGGCCCCTCATCAAGGCCCCTCAGCAACAGACTCCGTCAGGTCATGTGCCGTCGGCACCAGCCGCGAAATCTTCCAGATCCCGAGCCAATCGCTCCAACCAATCCTCCGTCCTCCCGGCGTCGGCGAGTCCGTTCCGTGCGCGGTCGAGAAGGTCCAAGGCGTCCCCGGTTCGCCCGTTCTCCACCAGGCCATACACACATAAGCGGAGAATGCCCAGCGGGACGGGTAGGAGCGGATCGACGTCTCTTTCGGCGATGATAGCCTCAGCCCGGTCACACAGGTCACGGACCGTCACCCAGTCTTCGTGGAAGGCGCTGGCCTCCGCAAGCGCGAGAAGCTGCTCCAGCGATGATTCGAAGTCGCCGTGTGCCGTGAAGATCGCCAACGCGAACTCGTGGTGCCGCATGGCGTCCTCGAAACGTTCCAAATCGTGATGAATGCGGCCCAGATAGTCATGGGAGATCGCCACGTCGGTGTTGGTTTCTCCCAAATGGGCTCGCTCCAGTGCAAGGCACCGTTCCAGGGGCGGAATGGCCTCCTCGAGATGCCCCAGTGCCACGAGGCACCGTCCAATTTGGTCGAAGAGGGACTTGACCTCCATGGGGTCGGCGTCGGGACCCTGGGCGAGAATGTCCAGTGCCTTGCCGAGCATGGCCACGGCAAGGTCTTCCTCGTCCGTGGCTGCCGCGCATTGGCCTCGAGCCGCGCAGGCGCGGGCCTCCAGGCTACTACCAGGCTGGAGACGTCCGAGCCGCAGGTATTGCTCCGCGAGTGCTGCGCCCAGCGGGGGGGGCGGTGCACGGCTCAATACCTCTTCGACAGCGTCTGCGAGGATCGGCAGCGAGGCAGAAGGATGGACATCAACACGCCGGAAGTGCTCGAGGAGGACCCCGGCGCCTTCGATGCCGCGGTCGTCATGGGCGTAGGTCTGGGCCAGAATGGCGACTCCGCGCCCTATGATCGGCGATGCCGGAGCGACATTGGCCGCGGCAAGGATCGCCAACGCGGTACGCAGCTGAGCGATCGCTTCTTCTACATCGTCCGACACCAGGGCAGCGTTGATGAGAACCAGGGCGTAGTCAGGCGTTCTCTGTCGTCCAGCCGCTTCCTGGATGGCTAGGTGAGTGGTGTTTTTCGGGCCATCTGCGGATCGACAGCGGTCCCCGTTC
>CALBET010000427.1 GCA_937888665.1 uncultured Acidobacteriota bacterium | reverse complement strand
GCTGGACCCGACCGCGCTCAGCGAGGTTGAGACGCCGAAGGGGCGGTATCTGGCCTTCGAGCGGCGTCAACCCGGGGCGGCCGCGCGATCGGTGTTGGCCGGGGTGCTCGCCGCGACGCTGCGAGGCCTCACCTTCCCGAAACAGATGGACTGGGACGCGTGCCTCGACGACGGTCGCGGTGAACTGCTGTTTGGGCGACCGATCCGCTGGTTGGTCTTTCTGTATGGGGGACGGGTCGTGCCGTTCGTCATCGGTCGGACGGCCGATGCGGTGGCCCCTGGCGTGGCGCCCGTCCGGGCCGGCGCCGTCACGTATGGGCACCGCTTCTTCGCGCGCGACGGCAAGCCGGGTCGCGGCTTCCGCGTCGACTCGTTCGCGGCGTATCGCCAGGGCTTGAAGCGAAACTACGTGCTGCTGACCCGGGAGGAACGCCGAGTCCGGATCGAGCGGAAGCTCCAGACGCACGCGATCCGCGCGGGTGGGGTCGTCGGGGGCGTGGGTGCGGAGTCGTCGCTGCTGGACGAAGTGCCGGATCTGGTGGAGTACCCCGCGGTGGTCACGGGACGTTTTCCCACAGAGTTTCTGACACTGCCGGACGAGGTGCTGAAAACGACCATGATTCATCACCAGCACTACTTTCCGGTGGTGACCGAGCAAGGTCGGCTGACGGAGCATTTTCTGGCGGTGACCAACACGCCGCGGGACAACGTGCCTGCCATCGCCCACAACTCGGAGCGAGTGCTGGTCGCCCGTTTACGGGACGCGCGGTTCTTTTGGGAGGCCGATCGCGCCGCCACCCTGGCGTCTCGCCTGGACCGGCTCGATACGCTCCGGTTTCACGCGACGCTTGGCAGCTATCGGGCCAAGGCCATACGCATCGAACAGCTGGCGGGGCGTCTGGCGCGTGAGGCGCTCGGGGCCGACGACCACGCGCATCACGCCGCGCGCGCCGCGTTGTTGGCGAAGGCCGACCTGACGACCGACATGGTCGGTGAGTTTCCCGAACTGCAGGGGGTGATGGGGGGGATCTACGCGCGCGAGGACGGCGAGCCGGAAGAGGTGTGGCGCGCGGTGTACCACCACTACCTGCCGATCGGCGTCACGGCCGACGCGCCCCCGCGCCCCAGCGATCTCGGGAAGGCGGGCGTGAGCTGGGCGGCGGTCTCGCTCGCCGACAAGCTCGATACGCTGGTGGGTCTGTTTCATGCCGGGGAGAAGCCCCGGGGGGCGCGCGACCCGTTCGGTCTCCGCCGACAGGCCCACGGGATGTTCCGCATTCTGGTGGACCTGCCGGAGCTCGCGGGACGGGCGGCCCGGCCTGACGTCAAGAGTTTGGTGCTCGCGGCGGAGGCGGTCCACGGGACCGAGCCCAACGCGGAGGTTCGTCAGCGTCTGTTTACGTTTCTGCTCGAGCGGCTCCGGTATGTCCTCGAACAGCGTGGTCATGACGTGCGCAACGTGCGGGCCGTGACCCAACCGACCGCGTCCTGGGATGACATCAGGCCGCTGGACGCCAGACGCAAGCTGGAGGTGCTGCCGGAGTTCACCGGGTCGGCCGAGTTCCTGCAGCTCGCAACCTTGTTCAAGCGGGTGAAGAACATCGCGAAGGAGCTTCCAGACAGTCAGTTCGAGGCGATCGAGATTGGTGGTGTCGCTTTGGCAACGCACGACATCGAGCCGGCGGAGCTTCGTCTTGGTGCCGAGCTGGACAAACGCCGGGCCACGATCGAGCGCGCGGTGGTCAGCGGCGACCACTATCGGGCCGCCTTCGCGGAGGCGGCACGGTTCGGGCCGGCGGTCGATCAGTTCTTCGTCGACGTGCTGGTCATGGCGCAGGACGACGGCGTGCGCATGCGCCGTCTGGCGCTGTTGAAGCGACTGGAGCGTCTGATTTCTCGTTTGGCCGATGTGTCGGAACTGGTGACAGAACAGGATTGAGCAGTCGGGTCCTCGCCCGACTGAAGCTAGACGGAAGGCACGACAGGCGCATGGTGAAGAAGCGGAACGCGGCGACGAAGACGGTCAAGAAGACCGGGAACACGGTGTCTCGGAAGACCATGGGGGCGACCACACCGTCCAAGGCTCACTCCGCCCCGCGGTACGTCTATTCCTTTGGAGCCGGCACGGCCGATGGTGATCGCTCGATGCGCGATCTGCTGGGGGGCAAAGGCGCCGGACTGGCGGAGATGACGAACGCCGGGCTGCCGGTGCCACCCGGCTTCACCATCACGACGGCCGCCTGCAATCTGTACTACGCGAACCGGCGGTCGGTGCCGGCGGACGTGGACGCGGAAATGCTTGAGCGGTTGGAAGAGCTGGAGCACAGGTCGGGCGCGTCGCTCGGGTCGGTGAGCCGGCCCTTGTTGCTGTCGGTTCGCTCCGGTGCGAAATTTTCCATGCCTGGGATGATGGACACGATCCTCAATCTCGGACTGAACGACGCGACCGCCGAGGCGCTGGGTCGCCGGACGGCGAACGGGCGTTTCGCATTTGACAGCTACCGGCGATTCATTCAGATGTTCGGCAACGTCGTGCTCGACATTCCGAAGGATGACTTCGAGGACGAGTTGAACGATGTCAAGCAGGGGCATGGCGCCGTCCTCGACACCGAGCTGGGCGAGGGGGCGTTGCGCGAGGTGGTGGCCAAGTACCAGGCGCTGATTCAGCAGAAGACCGGCCGGGGGTTCCCCGAGACGCCGCTGGAGCAGCTGCGACTCGCGCGCGATGCCGTCTTCCGATCCTGGAACAACCCGCGCGCGAAAGAATATCGCCGCATCTACGACATTCCGGATGAGATCGGGACCGCCGTCAACGTCCAGTTGATGGTGTTCGGCAACACTGGCGATCGCTCGGCGACCGGCGTTGGTTTTACCCGGAACCCGGCCACCGGCGACAAAGAGTTCTACGGCGAGTTCCTGGTCAACGCGCAGGGCGAAGATGTCGTGGCGGGTATCCGCACGCCGCAGCCGATCGCGGAGCTCGAACGGATCATGCCGGCGGCCTACAAACAGCTGCGCAAGATCACGAGCCGGCTCGAGCGCCACTACAAGGACATCCAGGACTTCGAGTTCACGATTCAGGACGATCACCTGTTCATGTTGCAGACCCGCAGCGGCAAGCGGACGGGTCACGCGGCGATCCGGATCGCCACGGATTTTGTCGATGAGCGTCTCGTCAGCGCCAAGCGGGCGTTGATGTTGATCGACCCTGGGGCGCTGGTTCAGCTCCTGGCGCCAGTCTTCGAGCCTGCGGCGTGGGCCCGCATTCCGGTCGCGACGAAGGGGCTGCCGGCGTCGCCGGGGGCCGCCTCCGGGCAGGTGGTGTTCACCGCCGACGACGCCACGCACTGGACAGCCGCGGGCAAACGGGTGGTGCTGGTGCGCAAGGAAACAGTACCGGACGACATCCATGGCATGTACGTCGCGGAGGGGGTGCTGACGGCGACTGGGGGAATGACCTCGCACGCCGCGGTGGTCGGGCGCCAGATGGGCAAGCCATCGGTCGTGGGAGCCGCCATCCAGGTTGACGAACGGCGGAAACGTCTAGAGATTGGCGACGTCGTGCTCGGCGAGGGCGACGATATCTCGTTCGACGGGTTGACGGGTGAGGTCAAGATTGGCTCGGTGACCAGCCAGCCGAGCGAGATTCTCCAGGTGGTGGCTGGCAATCTGCCGGGGGCGAAGTCCGACATCTATCAGCGTTTCATGCGGGTCATGAGTTGGACCGATCGGGTGCGGCGGCTGGGCGTGCGGGCGAACGCCGATCAGCCTGATCAGGCGAAGATCGCGCTGGCGTTCGGGGCCCGGGGGATCGGGCTGTGTCGCACCGAGCACATGTTTTTCGGTGAGGGTCGGCTCCAGATTGTGCAGCGGATGATTCTGGCCGAGACGGAGGCCGACCGCCGGGCGGCCCTGCGAGAACTGTTGCCGCTACAGCGGGAGGATTTCTACGGGGTCTTCAAGGTGATGCGCGGCGAACCGGTCACGATTCGCACGATCGATCCACCCCTGCACGAGTTTCTCCCGAAACGCGAAGACCTCCTGGTTGAGATCGCCCGTCTCGAAGTGACGAAACCCCGCTCGCCGACGCTAGCCGAGAAACGCCGGCTGCTGCACCGGGTGGAGCAGTTGCACGAGTTCAATCCGATGCTCGGCCACCGAGGGGTGCGCCTCGGGATCACGTACCCCGAGATCACGGAGATGCAGACGCGCGCCATTATCGAAGCGGCGGCCCTGCTGGCGAAGGAAGGGCTGACGGTCGTGCCGGAGATCATGATCCCGCTGGTCAGCGACGTGCGGGAGCTGCGCGATCAGCGGGCGGTGGTCGACCGGGTGGCGCACACGGTGATGACCGAACAGGGCGTGACGGTGAAGTATCTGGTCGGGACGATGATCGAGGTGCCGCGCGCCTCGGTCACGGCCGGCGCCATCGCCGCCGAGGCCGACTTCTTCTCGTTCGGGACCAATGACCTGACGCAGATGGTCTTTGGCTTCTCACGCGACGACGCGGCGAAGTTCCTCAAGCAGTACCAGGCGCGCAAGATTATCGAACGGGATCCATTCGCCAGTCTCGACACGATCGGCGTCGGGGCGCTCGTGGAGATGGGCGTGCGACTGGGACGCGAGGCGAAACCGGGCCTGAAGGTGGGGGTGTGCGGCGAGCATGGGGGTGATCCCGCGTCGATTCGATTCTTCGATCGCGTGGGCCTGGACTACGTCAGCGCGTCACCCTATCGCGTGCCGGTGGCCCGCCTGGCCGCCGCCCAGTCCGCGCTGGCTCTCGAAACGTCCGATGAGCCAGCCGCGCGCCGACCGCGAACGACACCGTGACGCGAGCATCCCGGATCACCAGGCTCTCCACCGAGCTGGCGAACCAGATCGCTGCCGGCGAAGTGGTGGAGCGGCCCGCATCGGTCGTCAAGGAGCTGGTCGAGAACGCGCTCGATGCCGGCGCCGGCCGTATCGGCGTGAGTGTCGAGCTGGGCGGGAAGCGTCTGGTGCGTGTCGAGGATGACGGCGAGGGCATGACGCCGGAGGAGGCGGAACTGGCCCTCGAGCGGCACGCGACCAGCAAGATCAGCCGGCTGGAGGACCTGGCGTCGATCATGACACTGGGGTTCCGTGGCGAGGCGCTCCCGAGCATCGCGTCGGTGTCTCACCTGTTGCTGCGTACGCGGGCGCGGGGCGCCTCGCGAGGCACCGAGGTCCGGGTCTCCGGAGGCGTCGCCGTGTCGACGCGAGAGGTTGGCGCCTCCGAAGGCACGACCTTCGAAGTGACGGACCTCTTTTACAACGTGCCGGCGCGTCGAAAGTTTCTCAAATCTGATGGCGCCGAAACCACCCAGGTGTCGCGGCTGGTCACTCAGCTAGCGCTGGGACATCCCGCGGTCGGGTTTAGCCTGACGAGCGGACGGCGACAGTTACTGCAGTGTCCGCCGGCCTCCGGTCTGGAGGAGCGGTTGTTCCAGCTCTACAAGGATCGAGACGACCTGGTCGAGGTGCGGAAGCAGGCGGCCGGTATTACTGTAACCGGGTTCGTGGCGGCGTTGGCCGGTCCCGGGCAGGGGCCGCGCCGGGGCCCGCAGAACCTCTTCGTCAACGGCCGTGGGGTCAAGGATCGGACCATCGCGCACGCGATTCTTCACGCCTACAGCGCCGCGACCATCAAGGAACGTAGCCCCGAGGTGCATCTGTTTCTCGAGATGCCGCCGGACCGCGTTGACGTCAACGTACACCCGACCAAAGCGGAGGTCCGCTTTCTGGAGCCGTCGCTCGTCCACGAGGTCCTGCGACGCGCCATCGGCGAGGCCCTCGAGCAGGGGCCGGCACCGGACATCGGCCTGGACCCTGTCGCTTCCGCCGTCGGGCTCGGGGCGGGGATGGCCTCGAACGGTGGGCTGACGACAGCCGCTGCGGCGCTCGACGAGGCAGGGTGGCGGGCCGTCGCGAACGCCGAGAGCGGTGGCTCCGTCAGGTTCCCGGTGGACGTCGGGAGCCAGCCGTTTCATGACCTGGTGCGGGAAATGCGTCCGGCGGCGGTCGAGCCGGCGCCGGTGGTCGATCGCCCCTTGCGGCCGCTGGGCCAGTTTCGCGACACCTTCATCATCGCCATCGACGACGAGGGGATTGCGATCATCGACCAGCACGTGGCCCACGAACGGATTCTGTTTGAGCAGGTCATGGAACGGCTCACGACGGGCGCCCTTGAGAGCCAGCAACTCCTGCTGCCACTGGTCATAGAACTGCCGGCCGCCGAGCGGCAGGCGCTGGCCGCGCACGGCGAGGCGCTCGAACGGCTCGGTTTCGACGTCGAGGCGTTCGGGGGCGAGAGTCTTCGGGTTGCCGCGTTGCCGGCCATCGTCGATCGTGCGGCGTGCGAAACCGCGCTCAGAGCGCTGGCGCAAGACCTGGACGGACTCGATCAGGGGGCCGCGATCGATGAGGCGCTCCGGCGGATGGCCGCCACCACGGCGTGTCACGCGGCCGTCAAGGCCAACGATCGCCTGACGCCGGAAAAGATGGTCTACCTGCTCGACGAGCTCCGCCGCACCGCGCACTCGTCTGTCTGCCCGCACGGTCGACCGGTCGTGTTGCGTCTGTCGCGCAAAGAAATCGAACGACGCTTCGAGCGGATATAGCGGACACGTCCCGATTCCGTAACAAGGGCCTTTCAGGCCCGCCCTGGTTCCCCGCCCCGAGAGAGCCGGGCGGCCGCTGCGATGCCCTTCAAACCTGTCGGTCAAGATTCTGCGGGGGGACCGATGACGCACACCTCGTTCCGCGA
>CALBET010000426.1 GCA_937888665.1 uncultured Acidobacteriota bacterium | reverse complement strand
ACGCCTAGCGCCGCTCGCGCTGTCCATACGGGTGAGGTTTCAACTTCCCAGACGAGGATCCGGGGACCCCCGGAGTACGTGCGGAGAACGAGTTCGACGCGGTAGACCCGGCCCCCCTCGATCAGCACGCCAGCGGGAAGCTGGTATTTGAATGAGTAGCCGGTCCGGTCCTGCCGCCAGCCCTTGTCGAGTTGGAGCGCAGAGAAGCACACGTCAGAGACGACGAGCTCCTCCTGGTAGACCGCTGTGGATTTCGTGTCGCGGGATGTGTCGAACACGCTCACCATCGCGGTTTCGATGCTCGCAGCGTAGACGACGGCACCCTCCTCGGTGGTTGGCCGCGCTCGCAGGGTCACGCTCTCCTGTTCGTGGATCAGTAGTCTCGTCATGTGCCTCACCGGGAGTATTTTGTTGCCCGCCGTGATCTGAGCGATCCAGGTCCAGGCTGACGCCTCTGCCGCCCAGTTGAACGGCTTCGGAACCACGGACACCACTCCCCCCATACTCACGTCGATGACCGCCTGCTTCACAGCGACACCCCGAGGGGCGACACTGGAAAGCTGAAAGACAGCATCGGCGTGGAGCACAACGACGGAACCCGCAATCGGGGGGATCGTCGTGGTGCTAGAGGGGAAGAGGAGGAGCATCAGATCACCAGAACGCGGTAGCTAGAGTCTGCGACCCATGTGATCCGAACCGAGTCGATCCGCACGTCGGACAGCGAGAGGGTCTCCCCGGTCTTCATCGTCCATTCGTCCGAGTAGGTGATCCCATCGTTCGAGACCGCCACGGTGAAGTTGCCAGCGCCGTCGTTGAGCACTCGCAGCTCACGCCCGTCGCGGCCCAGGTCAGTATTCACATCGAGCGTCACGGGGGAGTCACCGGTCACGAACGACGTGTCGATGTAGGTCTTATACCGACCGTCGATGACCTGCTCCTGGACCGGCAGCGGGCTCGCCGTGCTCACGTCCGTCGCCGACCCGTCCGCGCCGTGCTGGACCTTGACGCGCTGGTGGTGCGTGCTGCCGATGTAGTCGGTAGCGACATCCTCGCCGCCGCCCATCGAGTCGAGTGTAATGTTGTCAGCCATGACTAGCAGCCGTTCGTGTTGAGAGTGAAGAGGCCGTCCGTGGGGTATGCAACTGGTAGGTCGTTACCGTCAGGGGTGTGTGCGAGATCGACGAGGCAGAGCGCAACGCGGAGGTCTAGGGCTGGATCAGCCGTGGCCCCGACCTTCTCGACGTAGACCAACATGTGCGTCATGGGGCGCATCGAAGTGGCCGTCACCAGCGAAGTCCAGATGGGGGCTGTCGATTCAAACTTCACATTGCTGCCGACGGGAGTGACCGCAACGCCCGCAAGCGTCAGCCTCCGGGTGGACCCAGAGACCATGTACTCGCCGAGGGTCGCCCCACCCAGGCTGTTCAGGACGTTGATGTCATCCCAGTTCTCCCCGATCATGTTGGTGTCATCCAACAGCATGACCTTGACGCCGGCGTGGCCCGCGAAGTCGCCGACGGTATCCGCCAGCACGCTCATCAGGGCCGCAACGCCGTGCCGGTTTACTCGATTGACTGAAACTGTCATGGGGTCGGGGGCCAGTGTGATGGGGCTTCAACGGGTTCGCCTTCGAGCCATTGCTCGCGGTCTGACCCGTTCGTGAACATGTGAATCGCAACGGTGTCCTCGGTCCATGTGGTCCGAGGCGTCCCGCAGCGGTGAGTGACTTTGCGGCCAACCATGTACCCCTGACGCTCGCCGCAGCGGAGGCATTGCAGGGCGCGATGGGGCTCTCTCTCCATGTGAACCCAGCAGGGAACGCCGGAGAGGGTTTGGAGGGTGATGGGGGTCATGCAATCCTCCGGGCCAGCTCGGCCTCTAAGTCAGCGAGTTGCAGCGCAGCCTCGGCGTTGTAGTTCTCATGGGCTGGGTCCCGAGTCGCGTCCGTATACAAATCGGAAAACTCTCGCGGATCGTCGATCAGGTAGTAGAGCTCCTTGGTGGCCGGACCGGGATCAACCAGCGAGTAGATCAGCTTCCAGTGCGCCCGGTTGAATACAGCCCGCTCGATGTCGGTCTCGCTGCCTGCCGGGGCGTTCGTCGGCTTGAATGACTGGACGAATGCGTACTCTCGATCGCCTGCCGTGATGTCGAACAGTGAGGAGTAGAACGAAACGCCGTCGATCTTGGCGAGATCGGTAGCGCCGAGTGCTTCCTGCCAGGTGACCCGTCCCGTAGCGCCACCTCGCGGATAGCCCGCCATGATGTCGAGGAACGTGGGGTACAGGTCGCAGGACTCGATCAGTGCGCCGTTCTTGACCCCGTGCATGTGGCCGGGCAGCATCGGCCCGGAGAACACCAGGGGGGAGTTGATCGCCTCCTGGTACACCGTGCCCTTGCCCTTCGTGTGATCGTGAAACGGCGTGCCGGTGCCGCCCGTCGTCGATGTTTCCAGCGCCAAGCTGTAGGTGGGTGGAGACCCAGCGTTGTAGCTTTCGACCGTGGGGGGGAACACCGTTCCGATCGCCCCGCCGCTCTTCGTGTTGAACAGATCATCCTTGATCGGAATCGCTTCTGATCCGGTCACACCGTTATCAGATGTGATCACCCATAGCGTGTTTGCATGGGCATCGGGGTGGTTCGTAAACAGCCAGTCGTCGAGCAGCTGCATCGTCTGATCCCAACACTCCAGCATCGCCACGGCTCGGCGAGCTAGGACGTTGCAGCGCCCTTGGGGGCCGTACACGTTCCCGCCGTCCACGCCCCCATCCTCGTCGTACCCACCGGCTGCGGTCTGGCCCTCAGCGCCACCGGACGCCGTGGGAACCATTTGGTCCTCGGTGAAGGATAGCGTGTAGTTCGCGCCGCCTGGAGCTTGCCCCGCGCCATCCCATGCGGGGAGCGTGTCGTGGGGCTCATGGCACCAGTATTCGAGGTGGAACGCTTGGTCAGGGTCCGCCCCGAGGATGGTGGCAAGCCAGAGCGTCATCCTGGCGTAGTTGCGTTTGGACTGGATGGGCCCCGCTGCCGGGTCGGCTGGGGTGCCGCCCTGGACATACCCGTTCAGCGTCCCGTTATCGACCACGCTCCCAGGCGTGACGGTGTAGGTCTTGAACCCCCAGTAACCGAACGCAGGGGAACCAGAGCCGGACAGTACCGAGTCCTCGAAGATGTCGAACCCGTGAACATCGCAGACATCGCCTCGGTTGGTGATCGCGCTGTCGGACTGAATGGTATCGTAGTCGTGCAGGTGCCACTTCCCGAACAGCCCGTGGGCATAGTCGGGGTTCGCCAGCTTGCACACCGACGGGAGCGCCCGGTGCTCAGCGAGCAGGCCGGGGAATCCGTATGCGGGGACCTGCCAGTTCGGTGTATCGCTGATCCCGTGGCCGTGCGGGTGCCCAGCCGAAACGTGAGCCTTGCGGCCCGACATGAACTCAGCGCGGAACGGAGAGCACCGGGGGCTGTTCGTGCTCCGGGTGAACATCACCCCTGTGTTGATCTTGGACTGGAGCCAGGGCATGGCCGGGTAGACCATCGAGGCCGGCCACGCGTTCAGCTCGTCATATCCCGGTAGTTGCAGCATCCCAGCGTCATCGAGGACGATGTGGATCACATTCGGCTGGATCGGGTCCCTTGGGCTGGGTGCAGCCGCGATGTAGCCCGTTGCGTCCGGTTGGGTTGGAATGGTAGTGCTGGTCAACTGTTTTTTGATTCGCCCCTTTAGGAAGACATCAGCCATCAGGCCGGGGCCACCGTAGAGGAGCCGTAGAGCAGGCAGGGGCCCTGGATGAGTTTGTGCGCGTCGTTGTTGTCGTCCACGCCGAACACCTCAAGGTGGCAGTGGCGCTGGGCGCTTGGCGACTCCAGCAGTGTGTTCGGGAGCGCAGAGTCCTCGAAGACCACGTTGATGCCGTGGTTGCCGGTGCCAGCCGTGGTGCCTGTCTGCGTCATGTTTGTGACTCCGCCTAGCGTAACCGTGATCCGATTGCCCCAGGTTCCACCCTGCCGCGCCTCGATGCTGATCTTGGTGGCGGATGTGCGCCTGGCGGTCAGTTCTCGGCAAGACGCTGCCCCGAGTCCTACGTCACTCGACCCGTAGCCGCCCGACCCGTTGATCGCCGTAACGAGCGCGTCCAGGTCAGCAGCGATCGAGACGCCACTCAGGACGAAATTGCCAGCCCCAAGCGGTGCGGTGGTCTCGAACGTGTACACCTCGGTGATCAGCGCGAACGTCGCCGTCTCGTCCCGCATGTCGGGGTAGGCGATCGTCACCGTGGACGTATTGGCCGGGCTCGCGGTCGCGGTCAGCTCAATCGCCGCCCGTGCCCCGCGCTGCACCGGAACGCCTGTTGCCAGCAGCGTGCCGCCGGGGCGATCGAAGATATGAGCGAGGTAACCACCACCGGGAGGCAGGGCGCTTGGATCGAATGGTCGGAATGAGTAGAATCCCGAGTCGGCTGTGGTTTTCGTGCCGTCCGTCGCGGTGGTGGTTAGCGTTTCCCGAAGCCGAATCGCCTGGGTGTACTTGGACATCAGTTCAACGGAGAGGATCCCGGTGAACGGAACAGTGGCGATGCTGCGGACTTGCTGGATGGCCATTATTCGGGCTCGGGGAATCCCCCGTCCTCCTCGATGTCAACGATGCGCGGGGGGTCGATCTTCATGCCCTGGCCTTCTTCAACGCCAGCGCGGATGAGCTGCATGATGTCGAGCTCGCCGCCGTCGTGGCCGACGAACGTGACCTCTTTGCCTTGCATCTCATCGCCCGCACTCTGCTCGCCCCAGTTGCAGAACCGTGTCAGGAACGCCAACATTGTCTTCGAGCAGTATTTGCGAAGCGTGCGAACCTGGCCGTCACGGTCAAGCGTTTGGTACTTGAACCCGTTCAGCAGTCCGTCCGAGACCACATCGAGCACCTGGGCGGGGTACTTGGTCAGCGCGACGGCGATACGCTCGCCGAACTCAGGGTCGCGCTTGATGCGGCCCTCGTAGAACTTGCGAGACACGCCGATTTTAGCGCAAGCGGCGGCTTTGGAACCGGTGCGAGCGAGTTCCTCAAACCACACCTTCTCAAGCTGTTTCGGAACGGTCATGGGTTTACCTTAGCGTCAAGCTGTGGATAAACCGCTCCTTTTTCGTAGCAAGGTGTCTAATTTTTCGACACTTTTCGCCCCAGGTGGGAAAGGTGGACCCCTGTTTTGGGTTAGCCGAGGGTGGCGAGGATGTGGCGGCGGGTGTGTTGGGTCAATTGAATCCCTCCCTGCCATTGACGAGCACCCGGGTAGGCTGGAAGGTCCGCACGTCGAGCATGGGGCCGCCCGTCAAACTGGTGATCTGGTGTGTCCCATCGTCGAGGTGCACATCGACCACGCCCTGGAACCTCCACTCCTCGGGGGCCCTACTGTGGCGTCCCACAGCAAAAGAAAACAGCGGACGCTCCTTGGGGG
>CALBET010000425.1 GCA_937888665.1 uncultured Acidobacteriota bacterium | reverse complement strand
CCGGCCGTCTCCCGGGCTCGGAACGCCACCATGGCCCGTGCATGCTCGAGCGTTTGCACCCGGTCCGCCAGCGAGACGCCGTTGATGCTGGTGAAGCCGGCTGCCACCCGTTCGTCGTAGCGGATGGAACTGGGGTCGGCGTAGAACATGTTCAGCGTGAAGTTCGGGTCGTCGTGGAGCCCGTCGGCCTCGCCCACCACCAGCCCCCGAGACGCCATGTGGCGTGACACGCCCGCATAGTCGTAGTACGCCTGCACGTGGGCCACCACCGGTCCACCCTGCCACTCGGTGCTCAGCCGTTCGGCCACCGCTCGCTGGGCTGCCTGGTTTCCGCCGCTGTCGCCGATGAAGACGATGTTGCGGAAGCCGTGCACCTTCAGACTTCGAGCGACGTCGGTCAGCATCGCCTCGAATGTCTCGTCCTGCAGACTCAGCGTGCCTGGGCTGGTCATATGACTGCTCGGCGGCTCGATAGTGCCCTCCGGCACCAGCTTGATGATCGGGGTGCAGATGGCGTTGCCCAGACGTCGGGCGATGGCATCGCAGTTGGCTCGCAGCACGACGTTGTGTTTGCCCAGCGTCAACCAAGGCCCGCTCGGCTCGATGCCGCCGGTGGGGATGATGGCGGTGGTCGTGCCCGCCGCCAGCGCGTCGCGGACATCCATCCATGTCATCTCCTCAAGCCAGACCGTGTCCGGCGCCGGCAGGGGATTCGGGGTGTCCACGCAGTTGTACACATTGTCACGGCAGTCGCCCCCGCCCCTCGAGTGAGGGTCTGGGGCGCGTCGCTCCTGCGCTGTCACCGCGGCAACGTGGGCCACCGCCACCAAGGCCAGCGTGCAGGAGAGGAAACGCGGCAGGTTCGACAGACGTAGCATGGCTCTCATATAACTCCTGTTCCGTCTCAGGGTCTTTCCGATCTTCGAGGTCCGGCAGGTTGCCGTCGGCATCCTCCGGGTTCGCCGGCGGCGCCTCGGGGCGCCTGACTGGACGTGACGCGTTACTCGACGATCGAACTCCAGTTGTTCGCGACGTGCTCGGCGGTGCGCCAGGCGAGCGCTTGCGCCGTGAGCGTTGGGTTGCGCGCGCCGCTCGTGCCCATCACCGAGGCGCCGAGCACGCCGAGGTTCGGCACCTCGTGGGACAGCCCATACCGGTTCACCACGTTCGTCTCCGGGTTGTCACCCATGCGTGTGCCGCCATAGGCGTGGGTCGTGACGCCCATCTGGCCGCCCAGATCACCCCGAATGACCTCGATGGCGCCCGCCTCGCGATACCACCGTTCCATCTTGTCCTGCAGGTAGGCGGCGATCGCCACTTCGTTCTGCTTGTACTCGGCCGTGATCCGGATGACGGGGAAGCCCAACGGGTCTTGCACCGTCGGGTCGAGGTCGAGGTAGTTCGCCGCGTAGGGCAGCGTGCTCTTCTGGATATACGCACTGTTCGTGCGGTCCGCGTTCTCTCGGATAAACGACTTCCAGGCTGAACCCCAGGTCGGCGCTCGACCGAAGGTGCCCATGCTTGCGGCCGAGATCGGACGCCGGTCCGAGTAGACCCACATGTTGCCGCCGCCGATGAAATCGAGGCCCTCGTGGTCAAAGTTGTCGTCCGCGAATTCGTCCACCGCGACGCCCTGCGCCGGCAGTCCATACCACGCATGCAGATCGTAGGGAAACAGCGCCGTGACGCCCGCGCCCTGGTGATGACTGAAGTAGTGCTTGCCAACCTGGGCGTGGTTGTTTGAGAGACCGATCGGGAAGGCTCTCGACGTCGACAGCAGCAGGAGCCGGACATTCTCGTAGGTATAGGTGGACACGAAGACGAACCGCGCCGGCTGGAAGAACTCCTCCCGGTCTTGCAGATAGGTGACGCCGGTGACCTTGCCCTGGTTGTCTGTCTCGATCTTCGTGACGGTGGCATGGGTGACCACCTTGAGACGACCGGTCGCTTCCGCCCTCGGAATGGTCGTCACCGCTGGTGAGTTCTTCGCGTCGACGTGGCACCCACCCTTGTTGCAGTGCCCGTGGTACATGCATCCGGAGCGTCCTTGATACGCCTCCGAGTTGATGGCGGCCGGGCCGGGAAACGGTTGCCAGCCCAGCGTCCGCGCCGAGTCGGCCATTCGGTCGAGGAACCAGGTCCACCGGAGCGCCGGCATCGGATAGTCGCGGTCGCGCGGTCCTTCGAAGGGGTTGCCCCGCGGGTTCTTCTGCCCCCGCACGTTGCCGGCCTGTCCGGACACACCGATCTCGTGTTCGACCCGGTCGTAGAACGGCTCCAGCTCTTCATAGCCGAAGGGCCAGTCTTCGACGGTCGAGCCGGCCGGTATCCGCGATGCCCCGTAGCGTCGTGTCGTCTCCGACGCGACGTTGAAGTCCCACGGGTTCAGCCGCCAGCTCTGAGCCCAGTAGTGCAGGGTGGTGCCGCCGACCCCGTTCATCATGGGGTGACCGCCGCGCTGTACGGCGGTGTCCGCGCTCGTGCGACGCGTCGTCGGCACTTCGGTGGCGCATTTGCGTACCGCGAACGGCCAGTCGCGCACGTTGTTCCGAATCTCGTCGGGCGCGAAGTCCCGTTTCGTCAGCCGGCTTCCGGCCTCGATGCCCACGATATCGAGGCCCGCGTCGGCCAGCGGCAGGGCGGCCACCCCGCCGGCGGCGCCGAGGCCCACGATGACGACATCGGTTCCGGGCAACCTAGTCGCCATGGTGCGTCTCCTTCGTGGCGTTGCTGACCACGGCTTTCTCGAAGTTGTCCGCGTCGTAGGCGGAGCGATGGTTTGGCTTCAATTCGCCCGCTTCGAGCGCGGTCTGCAGCCCCGGCGAGACTGCGGTGCGGACCCCCGGGTACTTGATCAAATCCCACCCGATGAAGTCGCGGTTGCCGCCGTAGTAGGGGTCGCCAAAGGTGCCTTGCAGCACATGGCTCCGGACCATGCCGAAGAAGGCGCCGGAGCTTCCGGCGAACCCGGCGCGCGCACCCGTGGCCGCGCCGGTCTCCACGTCAATGAGTGCCGATACCTGATCGACGTGGGACAGATCTCGGAACGGCGCGCCTCGGGATGACCGGCAGTAGCGCTCGAACGCGGCCAGTCCGCCACGATAGGCGTCGCGCGAGTCTGACAGCGCGCCACCGAGCGCCCGATCGATGTAGATCACCGCGCCAGCCGCCACCGCGCCCGGGCCATGCTCGTCTTCCGGAATCAGCTGGTCGGCAATCGCCTCAAGCAGGTCAGCTTCCTCGGCGCTCAGTTGTTCATAGACGACCCGTCCCGGGGCGGTTCTGGCCGGCTGCGTAGCCTCCGCGGCGGGAGCCTGGGCCGGCGCGACGGCCGTTTCGGCCGAGACCCCCGCAGCGCTCGCGGCCGCCGCGGCGCCGACGGCTCCCACACCACGGAGGAGCGCGCGCCGGGAAATGGTTGGTGGTCGTTCGTCGGTCATGGTCAGTTCCTGCGTATGTGTCGACTTCCGTGCACGGGTCAGAACCGGGTATACACCGGCACCAGGTCACCCTGTCCGAGAATGTGGCCGTCCATGGCCATCAGCAAGTCCTGGCGATCGAGACCGGGCTGGAGTCCCAGCGGCTGGTCGAGCGCGTAGACCGTGAAGTGATAGATGTGCGGTGTCCCGGCCGGCGGAGCAGGTCCTCGGTAGTACGGTCGCCGCCAGCCGTTGAGGCCTTGGATCGCGCCCGCCAACTCTGACGGCATCGAGGTCTCCGGAAGAATCGGCAAGCCCTCGGGGAGGCCGTCCGCGGTCGCCGGGATCCCGTAGATGATCCAATGCACCCAGGGAGCCGGATTGCCCGCTCCGAAATCCGAGCACATGACCGCGATCTCTCGGGTGCCGTCCGGCAGATTGGTCCAGGTCAGCGGAGGCGACAGATTGGGGCCGTCCGGGGTGTAGGTCCTCGGCATCGCGTCGCCCGACGTCATCACCGGGCTCTCGACGAGAATCGTTCGCGCCGCGGGCTGTCCGCCGGCCCCGGGGGGCGCCGTTCCCATACCCAGCACGGCGCACAGAGCCGGCATCCAGTGCGTTGCTCGCATCATCTCGTTCCTCCGGTGACCGCCCGTCGTGGCTACAGTGTACGAGCAGGCACCGCGTCTGCGCTACGATCTTTCGTCGCGACGCGGCGGTGTTTGACCGCGTCGTGCATCTTGGCGCCGAACTGGGCGACGAACGCGGTATTCTTGCGACACAACGCCGCGCGACATCGTCGGCGCCGGCACTAAGGGCCCGTCACGGAATAACTGACCCATCTTGGCCGCCGATGCATCCCGACCGACTGCGTTGCTCGTCGCTTGTATACTCCCGGTATACGCACTCCTCGCGCCTTGCCGGACGGGCGCCTCGACACCCAAGATGCGCCACTTATTCCTTGACGGGCCCTAATCTTGCCCTGGAGGCCCTGTGACCCGCTCACTCGCTTTGTCGCTCGGTCTCGCACTCCTGGGCTCCGGCGTGGTCTCGGCCCAAGCACCGGATGGCGAGGCGCTGTTCGAGGACCGTTGTGCGATGTGTCACACGCCACCGGGCGTCGACCGGGCTCCTCCCGTCGACGCACTCCGGGCCCGCGGTGCCGACGCGATCGTCAACGCCTTGACCAACGGTGTCATGCAGGTCGAGGGCGAGGACCTCACGCCTCGCGAGCGTGTCGCCATCGCGACATTTGTCGCGGGTGCCCCGGCCGGTGGGGTGGCGGATGCCGATCTCTGGGCCTGCGGGGCGCCGCCACGGCTCGGCGATCCACTGGCACCGCCCTATTGGTCCGGGTGGGGCGTCGGGCCAGAGAACCTCCGATTTCAGCCGGCCGAGCACGCTGGTCTGACGGCCGAGCAGGTGCCAGAGCTGACGCTGCGGTGGGCGGTCGGGTTCGCCGACACCACCAGTATGTGGGCGCAACCGACGGTCGCGGGCGGACACCTGTTCATCGGGAGCCAGGACGGCACCGTCTCCGCGCTCGATGCCAAGAGCGGGTGCCGTCACTGGAGCTACGCGGCGGCGGCCGGGGTGCGCACGGCCATTTCGGTTGGCGCGCGTGCCGACGGGGGTGGCCACGCACTGTTTTTCGGCGACGTCGACGCGACCGTCTATGCGATCGACGCGGCGACGGGCACCGAGCTCTGGACCCGTGAGGTCGAGACCCACCCTGGCGCTCGCATTACGGGTGCTCCAGTACTGCACAACGGTCGGCTGTATGTGACGGTGTCGTCGATCGAGGAAGCGCTGGCGGCGAACGCCGCGTATCCGTGTTGCACATTCCGGGGCAGTGTCGTGGCCCTCGATGCGGCGCGCGGCGGCGAAATCTGGAAAACCTACGTCATTCCGGAGCCGCCGGCTGCAGTCGGCGTCAACGACGCCGGTCAGGAGCGATTCGGGCCGGCCGGCGCCGCGATCTGGTCGGCGGCCACGCTGGACCTGAATCGTGGGGCCCTGTACGTGGGAACT
>CALBET010000424.1 GCA_937888665.1 uncultured Acidobacteriota bacterium | reverse complement strand
ATGCGCACCAGCGCGTCGTAGATCGCGCCGTCGCCGTGCGGGTGGAACTTGCCCATCACTTCGCCGGTGACGCGTGCGGTCTTCTTGAATCCGGACGTGGGGCTAAGCCCCAACTCCTGCATCCCGAAGAGGATTCGACGCTGTACCGGCTTCAGTCCATCGCGAACATCTGGGAGCGCTCGCGAGACAATGACGGACATCGCGTAGTCCAGGTAGGACACGCGCATCTCGTCTTCGATGCGGACAATGGCGTGAGTCTCCGGGGTGTCCTGGACCATGCGCACTCCGAAGGTGAGCAACCGCTCATACGTCGGTCGCTACGGGGATGAACTCGTAATGGGGGGAGGTGCTCTAAGTCTACCAGTACTCTGAGTGTCATGGAGGCTTGATCGCCTGATTTGACGGGCTCTTCCGATGATTCTAGCAAGTTGTGCATGGCGCTTGAACGCGCCGCGTTCGGAGTCCCACGATCGAGCACCCACCGTACGCGTGACCACATCGGTGGGTGCTCGATCGTGATCCGAGCGATCGATCTCGTATCTGGAGATCGTGAGTTGCGGCGAATCTGGTGGCCACGCCAGTTCGCCGACATAGCCGCCCTGCCGCTCGAACACGGACTGTGACCAACCGTTGGCTGAAACGACTGCCAGTGACCATGGCGCACCACTGATGAACCCGAACGCAAGCCGCCTGGAGTCCGGCGATCAAGCGAGGGCCAGAGGCACACCCTCCAAGGCTCGTGCAGGTCCCTTGCCGTTGACCTCAACCGCCGCGTCCGAGGGCGACGCGATTCAGTAACTGGATACCTCGCTCGTGCCGGTGACTCACATCGATGTGCCCCGTCGTTGTCAGGGCGTATCGCTGCCGTGTAGCGCATGTCGGGCGATACGGCACCTCGTCGCCCGATGCCCCAATGACATCGACCGACACGTCGACCTAGGTGCCCGGGTAGCCGGCCTCGATCGCTACGTAACTGCCGTCCTCCACGACGTAGGTGAGGACTCCGCTCAGATCGGGCGCCAGCGGAACTCACTCACTCGCTGTCCGTGTGGGTATGCCCGCGAAGGCGACGAAGAGCGCCGTGACCGAACTCAGCGCGAACACCAGCCTGTGATAACTGCAAATGCGAAGGGTTCCATCGTGTGCCCCTCAGGTAGTTCGGGGAGGCACACTGCTGCGGGCGTTTTGGTTCCCGGCCTAGCCCGGACCGCCGCCCTTGAAGCCGTTGTGCTCGATCGCCTCCAGCGCGGCCACGTAGTGGTCAGGCAGCCCGATTGCGCGCGCCCCACGAAGCATCGTCTCAAGGTAGGCAGGCGATGGCAGATATCCATCGGGGTGGATGTCGGCGACCTCGTATGAGCGACAGGTGACCAGATCGCCGTTGGCGGTCTCCAGTGCCACCTGAATGCGCCGATAGGCGGGCGGGTCGCGGAAGAGCCCCTCCTGCCGGTCCAGCGGCTCCGAGTGCGCCTCATCGATCATCCAGAGTGCGCCCCAGACTGCGGAACCCGGCTCGGGGCGGATGTTCGCCACACCACCGTGCCACGTGTTCTTGCTCTCGATGCTGAAGGCGAGCCGGTGGTCGGCCAGCTGCGCTGTCGTGAGGAAGCGCGCCGAGGGGCAGTGGATCTGCAACCGCGCCGCTTCCAGGTTGGAGCCGAATCCGAAGTAAAGGAACGGCGCGCTCACGGGGTCGCGCCTCGCTCCACGGGTTCAGCGCGCGCGGCACGCTTGGCGCAGGCAGCAACGAACGCCTCGAATAGCGCCGTCGAGGCGTTCCGCATCGATGGCGCATCCGTCATCTCCGGCCGCTCCGGGTGCCACTGGACGGAGAGACACCAGCTCAGCGCGGGGTCCTCAAGCGCCTCGACCACGTCCTGGTCGGCGCTGCCAGTAATGCGTAAGCCGGAGCCGATAGTGCTGGTGAGTACGGCCTGATGGTGACGCGAGTTGGTGTGAATCGTGGTCGCGCCCGTGATCGAGTGGAGCAGGCTGTCGGGCTCCACCTCGACATCGTGCCAGCCGGAGGCGATCGACTCACCGTCCTTGCCGCGGCGGGCGCGGTGTGGCTCGCGTTTGTCTAGGTGCTGCAGCAGGCTGCCACCGCGCGAGGCGTTGAACATCTGGTGTCCGCGGCAGATCGCGAGAATCGGCACGTCGCGTTGCTGCGCTTCCATCAGTAGCGCCGTTTCAAAGGCATCGCGGGCCGAATTGGTATCGCTGACGTAGTCGCCTGCCTGCTGCCCGTAGCCGGCAGGGTCGACATCCACTCCAGCGGTGACGATCAGGCCATCGAAGTCGCGCGGCACTTCGATGCCGGCCGCCAGGTCGGCGGGGGCCGCTTCTCCACCGGCGCGCTCAACGCACAAGGAGTAGTCGTTCCATGACTCTCCTCGCACCTCTTCGGCACGGGTGATCAGGATGCGTGGTCGAGGTGCAGTGCTCACGCGACCTATCGTAGCTGGAGCATCGTCGGGGCGGATCGCTAGCGGTCCGCCCCGACGATGCTCCGTGTAGTCCTCGTCTTCTTCGCCGTCGTGTAAGTACGTGCTATTAGCGGGGAATCTCGCTACAGCGCATGAACATTGGAGGGAAAGTGGGTGTCCGGGGCGCAAAGATTTGAATTGTGCCCGGTCCGTCTCAGATCGTCGCTATGCGGTGCCCGAGCCTTCTTCTAGAGCGGGTGTTGTCCACCACCGTCACAGTAGGTCGCTGTGCGCCCCCGGTGTAAGGACCTATGTAATGACGCAGTTTCTCCGCCGAGCGTCCGAACAGCCCGTGCCTCGGGAATTCCTCGTCCCGCTCGATGACGAGCCGGTCGGCGTTGCTATGAATTGCTGCGTCAGACGGTCACTTTGGCGGTCATTGGTGGTCAGTTTCTAGCGCGTCTGCTACCGCTAGGCAGGATTCATTCCCTTCTGGTTGGTTGTAACTACGTTGGTGCCGTCGGCATCCATCACGAAGATGCGCCAAGTCCCATCCCGGTCACTCTCGAAGGCGATGCGGGTACCGTCCGGTGACCACACCGGATTCCCGTCCCGACCGTCGTTGTCGGTGAGTTGCTGGACGTGGTCGCCATCGGCATCCATCACGAAGATCTCGTTGTCCCCATCCCGGTCAATCTGGAAGACGATGCGCGAGACCGGAGCCGGAACGACCGGAGCCGGAACGACCGGAACCGGAACGACTGGAACCGGA
>CALBET010000423.1 GCA_937888665.1 uncultured Acidobacteriota bacterium | reverse complement strand
TCGTCGTCGTCCACCGTGTCGTCGTCGTCCACCGTGTCGTCGTCGTCCACCGCGGCCGCGCAGCTCGGGGAGTCGTCCGTCAGCCTGCCCTCGGGCCGGCACTCCCCCTGCACCGTGTCCACCGCCCCGCCGCCGCCCTCGCAGCCGTAGCCGATGGGGCAATACTCATCGCTCCAGCACTGCACCTCGCACGGCTCCTCACCCCGCCAGCTGCAGCCGGCCAGCACCGCCAACGCCAACGCCAACACAGAGAGCACCTGGGCAGCACGCATCACCAGGCCCCTCCCAGCCCGAGCCAGACCCCGTCGCCCGGCCCGGAGACGGCGAAGATGGGCGTCACCGCAGGGGACGCCGCTGCGCCTCCCGCGCGCTTCGCTCGCACGGCGCCCACCGCGATGGCCACCACGCCCGCGACACCCAGCCCGACCGCGGAGCCAAGCAGCACGTTGCTCGATGTCTCCGCCTCGTTCGCCTCCTCGGCCACCGCACCGAACGAGCCCGTCTGGAGCTCTCCGCTGAAGTACTCGGCCTCCTTCGCGCGCATCACCGAGGCCCGCCAGCCACTCAGGCCAGCCAGCGCGGCCGCCCCCCCGGCCAGCCCGGCCCCGACGCCAAAGGGCGCCCCCACGTCACCCCGCCCCTTGCCCGAGCCCCCCTCCAAGAACGTCAGCCGACGCCGGGCGTCCCGGAGCAGGTCGAGGTACTCGCCCCGGTCCTTCGCGAACGCCGTGAACTCCGTGAGATCCGCCTGCGCCTTCTCGTTCTGGCCCAGGCACTGCGCCAGCATGCCCCGCCAGTAGAGCAGGTAGAGCTTCTTGCTCTCCGCCAGGGCCTCGGACACCTGGGCCCAGGTCTCGCTCACGCGGGCGAGTGATTCGGCGGCGGCCTGCACATCGTCGGCACCCACGGCGGCGCAGTACCGCTCCCGGACCTCGTAGGCGTCTGCCGCCACATCCGCGGCCGACGAGCCGGCCAGGCAGGGGGCGACCACCGCCAGGTGGAGCAGGACCATCAGGGTGACGATGCTGGCAACACGGGACATCTGCGGCCTCCCTCCACGAGATCAGCTGAGTGCGAGAGCATATCGCGCATCCGGAGCACGAGGGCGTTTCGGCCCTGACACCGCGGGCCCGTCCGGGGCCCGCTCGTGCTGTCGATTCGGCGGCACTCCGTCCAACACTGCACAAACTACAGTTCCGCTACGCGGAACCGCCGTTTGTGCGGGACGTGTTGGGCGCCATACCGGCCCACGGCCATCAAGGCTACCCGCCCGCGGCCGTCATGGCCGCAGGCTCAGTTCGCGGCACTTCTCGGAAACCGGGGTTGCTCGGACGTTCGCGGTGGACGTGAGAGTAATGATCCGAGATGGCCCACGAAGGCCCTCAAAATCCGAAAAGCCTGGAGACCGACGCTACTGCCTGGGGCTCTGCCGACGAGGCGCGATACGTGGGCAGGCGTGCTCACCGAACCGGTCCGACGAACCCGCGCAAGGTCAAGCCGAAGTCGATGCGGCGGTCCGCGAGTCGCTCAGGATGGGGCCCCAGCCAGGCAAGTCGGACGCACCGATCGAAGGGCGTGGCTTGATGCCCAGGTGCGCCGCGGGTAGCGTACGCGCTCCGCCCACTCCGGGCGGGTGGACTGGAGGGGAAGATGTATCTCTCGGCGATTCGACTAGCTATTCTTGGCTGTGGCCTTCTGACCGCGGCTCCGGCTGCCGCACAGTTGAGGTTGCCGGGGAAGGCACCGGCGGAGAAGAGTGAGGCTGCGGAGACCGACACGACAACGGACTCGTCGGACGTCCTTGTCGGACAAGTCGTGGGTGGCTTCGACGGCATCGCGAGGACCTTCGAGCTGGCCGCGGGAGTGTCCATGCGCTCGAACCAGCAGCTCTTCGGCGCCCTCGGGTTGAAGGACCAAGCCAACGCCATCAAGCAAACGATCCAAAACCTGAAGGCCATTGAGGACCCGCAGGAGCGGCAGGCCAAGATGACCGAGACGCTGTCGGATCCCCAGATCGCCGCGGATCTGGCGTCCGCCATCAAGGACGCCGTTGAGCTCACGGATGCGCAGCGGAAATCCGTGTCCGAGGCGCACCTTCTTAACCTGCGCGCCGCGCTGACCTTCACGGATCTGGCCATGGACACGGTGCAGTTGGCGAGCGCTGTCACCCAATTGGGACTGGGCCTGACGAACCCGGCCACGATCGCTGCGATGGAGCGCAACGGAAAGACGCCCGAGTGGTTCAAGCAGACCCTCAAGCCCGCCCTCAAGGGCATCGATTCAGGCGCAAAGGCCTTCGACAAATCAGCCAAGAAGAACGCGAAGATGATGAGCGATCTGTTCAAGCGGTTCGACATCGAGCCCGCGGACCCCGCGAAAGTGACTGCGTTGGATGAGTCGAGCGGCTGGTAGGACGATGCTTCCTCGATTCGCGGTTCTGGCTCTAGCGGGTGCCTTGTTGTTGGGGCCGCGGTTGGTCCCAAGTGTCCACGCGGGGGAGTCCGTCTTCGCCGGGACGGCCGAGGTCCAGTACAAGCGCAAGAAGGACTCCATGGCCGCGCGATCCGACGCGATCGAGGCGGCGACCGCGGCAGCAGTGATGAAGGCCCTGCCGGAGTTCATGCCACGGGACGTGTTCGACGAGAATCAATCTCGGCTGAAGTCCGAGCTCCTCCCAACCGCCAGTGCCCTGGTCCATCGAACCGAAGTCGTCAGCGAGAAGGACCGGGACAAGACCTACATCGTGGTTGTCCGGGCATGGATCGACGAGAAGGTGCTCGCTGCAGCGCTGGAATCGATGGGACTGTCCCAGGACGTGGCGAGCCGAAGGACCATCGCGGTCATTATCGACGAGTACTACGCAGGCGACTCCGCGCCGTCGAACGAGCCGATGGTGGCCAAGGAGCTTGAGATCCGCTCGGTCACTTACGGAAGCACCGATACGCTTGACGCTCAGGCTTCCTCGGAGGTCGACGCCGGCTATGAGGCGGATGTGTCAGCCAAGTCCCAGGCCTCCGCCAAGCAGAACACGCGAATCCGGATCGGCACCGATTCGGCTCGCGACACCGCCTCGGCGAGCGGGTCGGCGAGCTACAACGACGATAGCAAGGCTCACTACAACTCCTCCGACGAAGCGGCGCTGTCGGCCCGCTCCGAGGAGGCATACAGCTCGTTTTCTCTGAAGCTCAAGGAGAACTTCCCGCCGGAGTCCTTGCGGCAACCCAGACCCGACCCTGCCAGCGCGGCCGCGATCGGTGCGCAGCTCCTCGGCCGCGACTGTCGGCTCTCCGACGACGGCGCGGTGCGCAAGATGCGGTCGTCGCTCGCAGGCGAGAACGGTCTGCTCGCGGACCTGATCGCCGACCCGAGCGCGCTTTCGAGCAAGGCAGCCCTGCTCGGCGTCAAATACGGGGTCGACGCCCTCCTTGTTGGGACCACGGCCATCGTCTACAACGGCGAGGAGCGCGGCGGCCACGCCGCAACCGCAAACCTCGCCGTGCGGATCGTGGACACGGCGACGGGCGACATCGTTGCCTACGCCGTCCGCAACAATCGAGGGCTTGGTGCGGACTCCCAGAGCGCGGCGACCACCGCTGCGGCGCGGCTCGGCGACGCATTGGGACAGGACCTTGGCGACCAGCTGTTCGAGTACTGGAAGAAGCGTGACGAGAAGGGCATTGAGATCAGCCTGCGCTTCGTCGGCGTGGACTCCACCCGCCTGAACCTTCTGGTCGAGGACCTCCTTCGAGGGGTCGAGGGGATCGAGGCGGTCGAGCAACGCCTTTTCGACCGTGGCACCGGGATCGCCGAGTACGCGCTCACGACGCGGCGGTCAATGACGGCCTTCAAGTCCGACGTCCTCCGCAGGC
>CALBET010000422.1 GCA_937888665.1 uncultured Acidobacteriota bacterium | reverse complement strand
CTCGTGAATCGCCATGCACACCCGTGCGACCCCGGGCGTGTAGACCATCGAGAGATCGTCGCGCGTGCGGATGGGCGTGCGGCTGACCACTTCGATCTTCCCGCCCAGATGCAGGAGGAAGGTGCGGTCCGAGTGGTGTAACAGGGTGAAGTCGCCCAGTTCCCGGATGCCGGCGAGCAGCTGGCTGGCGTGGTTGTCATCCCGGCAATTGACGGTCAGGTCGCGAACCATCATCCCGTCGCCCACCGAGACCAGGTCTACCGAGCCGATATCACCGCCGAGCCCGCCGATGGCCGAGGCGAGCTGGCCGAGCATGCCGCTGTCGTTCTTGAACTGGACTCGGATCGTCAGACTGTTGCTGACGTTCGGTGTGTCACCCATTCGGTTCTCTCCTTAGACGGGGCTGCGCGCCGAACCCCCTGGCATCGTATCGCAGACCCGTCCGGACCGGGCCTGGCTGCCAGGTGACGGCCGATCACGCGGGTGTCATTCCGAACTGAACGCGCCGTCCACGACCGCCGCCCCAACCGAGTCGCCGAAGGCGTTGACGGCGGTGCGGAAGCGGTCCAGCAGCCAGTCGACCGACAGGATCAGCCCGATGTATTCCACCGGCAGCCCCACCGCATTGAGCACGATGATCATGGTGACCAGCCCCGCTTCCGGGATGCCGGCCGCGCCGACGGCCGCGAGTGTCGCGGTGACGGCGACGACGACCTGTTGCGTCAGGCCGAGCTCGACCCCGATCGCCTGCGCGATGAAGATGGCGGCGGTGGCTTCGTACAACGCCGTGCCGTCCATGTTGATCGTCGCCCCGAGAGGCAGCACGAACTCGGACGAGCGCTTGGAGATGCCCGCCTTGCTGACCGCGCACTCCATCGTGACCGGAAGGGTGGCGGTAGAGCTGGCCGTGGAGAACGCCGTCAGCAGGGCCTGCGACATCTGATACATGAAACGGAGCGGGTTTCGTCGTGTGAAGAGCCACAAGATCAACGGGAGGGTGACCAGCGCGTGGAGGGCGAGTCCGGCGATTACCGTCGAAAAGTACGCCCCGGTTTGGCGAAGGACGTCCATGAGGTTTCCGTCCGCCTGCGCCTGACCGAATCGGGCGGTCACGAGACAGAAAATCCCGACGGGCGCCAGTCGCATCAGCAACAGGATGAAGGCGAGCAGGGCGTCGTTCACCTGCACGATCATCTGGCTGATGGCGGCGACCCGCGCCCCCATGGTCGTCAACATGCCGGCGAAGATGAGGGAGAACACGATCAACGGCAACAGGTTGGTGTTGGCCGCGGATGCGAACAGGTTGTCCGTGAACAGCATCAATAACAGGTTCCGGAGAATCGTCTCCAGCGTTGCCTGTGCCTGGGCGGCGGCGACGCCCTGTCCCTCCGCCGCCATCGCGCTGAGGGTGGCCTGGTCGATGGTGCCGACCCCAGGCTGGATCAGGTTCACCAGCACAAGCCCGACAATCACGGCCAGGACCGTCGTGACGAGGTAGTAGAGGACCGCGAGGGCTCCCGGTCGGCCGAGCTTGCGCACGTCGCCCAGGCCGATGATGCCGCTCATGACGCTGGCCACCACCAACGGCACGACCATCATCGTCAGCAGTCGTAGGAAGATTTCGCCGCCCACCTCGAAGCCGACCGCCAACTCGGGGCTGATGAACGCGAGCGCCACGGCCGCCACGATGGCGAGGCCGATATAGAGCGTCAATCGGTTCGAGGTGTCGCCGGACATGATCAAGTCAGGGTCAGGCCCGAAGGTCGTAGCAGCGGAGACGCGGGCTGGCGCCGGTCAAGATGTCTGGCGTGTTCTGCACGACATAGAGGAGTCCTCGGCTGAGCACCGGGAGCGTCCACGACTCCTGGGCCGCCGCGAGCCACCCTCGCGAGATTTCACGGTACCCGTCGGGCGTCAAGTCGAGCCAGAGGAGGTGTCCCAATTCACCCAGCGCGAGAAAGTGTCCGTCGACCGCCAGGAGTGACCCCCGCGCCAGGCCCACGGTGGCCTGTCGCTCGCGGTCGCCTTGCATGAATGTTTCGGTCCATTGCGGCGCTTCGCGCCAGACGACTCGACCGTCCGCCACATCGACACACGCAAGCGAGGCATCGCCCTGATTGCGACCGTCGAAGCCGTACAGATAGCCGTCCTGGTGGATCGGTGTGTTGAAGTGCAGCGCGAATTCCTGTGTGGTCCAGAGCAACTCGGGTGAGAAGTCGGGGAGCACCCGCACCAGCGCGCCGCCGGTGCGGTAGCTGGCGGACACGAAGACGCGGTCGTCGAACACCACGGGACAGGAGGCGTTCACCGACTCGTAGGTGCGACTGCGCCAGGGGAATTCGAAGTCGATC
>CALBET010000421.1 GCA_937888665.1 uncultured Acidobacteriota bacterium | reverse complement strand
CTCGTTCCGGGGGCACCAATGACATCAGGACGCAGAATTGCGGCCACTCTCCTCGCGCTCGGCTGGATACCCACGCTCGCCGTCGTCGGAGCGCACTGGTTTGGGGACACGCACGCCGCCGCGCAGGCACGAACCCCAATCAAGGTCACCCGCATCTTCACCGGCGCGGACAACAAGACCCACGCCGAGGAATACGACGTGCCGCTCGGGGCGCCACGGGGCGCCACCGAGCTGTCGGAGGCAATCGATGTCACGAGCCTCCAGTTCCGACGCACGTCCCTCGACTATGACCTGCCGTTCCACACGGCGCCGCGACGGCAGTATGTGATCACGCTGAGTGGTGAGAGCGAAGTCGAGATCGGCGACGGCACCAAGATCCGTCTCCACCCGGGGCATATCCTGCTGGCCGAAGACGTGACCGGTCAGGGACACATCTCGCGGGCGGTCGGTACCGAGGATCGAATATCGCTGTTCATCCCGCTTGCGGAGCAGTAGGACGCGGGGCGCGTTTCCGCAGTCTAATGCCTGTGGAGAGTTCCCCCGGCTCTGCCGGGGGAGAACGTCACCGCCGCCAGAACTTCGAGTAGAAGCATACCTACACATATTGCATACGCATCGAATGGCATACACATATATGCTATTTGTATGCGCACGACATTGGACTTGCCGGCCGAACTGGTCGAGGAGGCGCAACGACTGCTCGGCTTCAAATCGAAGACTGACACCGTCGTGCAGTCGCTCCGCGAGCTGATCCGGCACCAACGGATCGACGAGTTACGGGAACTGCTGGGCTCGGTAACCCTCGACGTGGACGTCGACCGCTCCCGACGTCGGCCCCGCTGATGATCTGCGTTGACACATCGGTCTGGGTCGCCGCGCTTCGCGACCGTGAGTCGACGCCCGGACGGCATCTCGATGCCCTGCTCGAGCGAGATAGGGTGGCCTTGGCTGTGCCTGTGCGGGTCGAGCTGTTGAGCGGGGCGTCGCGGGCAGACCGGCCACGGCTCCGTCGGGCACTGTCCGGCTTGCCGGTCTTCCTGCCGACCGACACCACGTGGACACGCATCGACGGCTGGGTCGAGGAGGCCGGCCAAAAAGGTGAGCGGTTCGGTGTCGCTGATCTCCTGATCGCGGCGATCGCCGCCGACCGGACACTACCGCTGTGGTCGCTCGATCGCGACTTCGGTCGCATGCAGCGGCTAGGGTTGATCGAAACGTATCGCCCGACCTGATTCTGTGGCGCAGGCCTTCAGGCCTGCGTGGCAAGGCGAAAGCCCTGCCTGCCGAACCCCACCTTCAGAACACCCCTGCGGGCTGCCCATCGCACGGCTGAAGCCGTGCGCCACGACACGGCCACAGCTTGGCGGGTGTTCCCCGCGCGCCGTCGCGGCCTGCAGGTGCCACGCCCCGCCGCGGTGGACTGCAGGACGTCGTGCTGATCGCAGGTTCGGACTACAATCGCCTCTCCAATGCATGCCAGCCACGAGGTCAGAGGACGTGCCTGCACCCGACAACACCATCGACGTTGCCACCCTATTTGATCTGACCGGGAAAACCGCGCTCGTCACTGGCGGTTCACGCGGAATCGGCAAGATGATTGCCGAAGGCTATCTGCAGGCTGGCGCGACCGTGTTCATCTCGTCACGCAAGGCGGCGGTATGCGACACCGTGGCGGCCGAGCTGTCGTCCCTTGGACCGTGCCACTCGCTCCCGGCGGACCTCGCGAACGACGCAGACCGGGCGCGACTGGTCGCGGCGCTCGCCGAGCGAACCGATCGGCTGCACATTCTCGTCAACAACGCCGGCGCCGCGTGGGGGGCGCCGTACGAGACGTTTCCGGAAGACGGATTCCGCAAGGTGCTCGAACTCAACCTGACCGCCCTGTTCTTTCTCACCCGCGACCTCACCGCGTTGCTGTCGGCCGGTGCGACGCTAGACGACCCTGCCCGCGTCATCAACATCGGCTCGATGGACGGCCTCAAGGTGGCGACCGTGTTGCAGACAGGCACCTTTCCGTATTCGGCCAGCAAAGCGGCGGTGCACCACATGACCAAGGCGCTGGCCCTGGAGCTCGCACCTCGCCATATCACCGCCAACGCGATCGCTCCGGGGTTTTTCGAGAGCAAGATGACCGAGGGGTCACTCGACCGTTTTCGCGGCGACATCGAACGGAACTGCCCGCTGGGCCGGATCGGTCGTCCGGAAGAGATGGCGGGAATCGCGATCTACCTCGCCTCGCGGGCGGGCGCCTATACCAACGGCGCCGTGATCCCGGTCGACGGCGGCACGTCGGTGACCTAGCAGCCCGTGGTGAAAGTCGCACGTCGCACCGAGACGCTGAAGTGGCACTG
>CALBET010000420.1 GCA_937888665.1 uncultured Acidobacteriota bacterium | reverse complement strand
TCTGCTTGGGCCCAACGGCGCCGGCAAGACGACCACGCTGCGTGTGCTCTACGGGCTGCTGAAAGCGGACCGGGGCGACGTGCTGGTCGACGAGGTAAACGTCACGACCGCACCTCAGGAGGCGCAACGACGCATGGGCGTGCTTCCGGATTCCCGCGGACTCTACGTGCGATTGACCGCGCGTGAACACCTGCGGTACTTCGGACGGCTGCAGGGGCTGACGGCCGCTGTCGTCGAAGAACGCATCGAGCGGCTGGTCACCCAGCTCGACATGGGGACCATCATCGACCGGCGGGTGCAAGGGTTCTCTCAGGGTGAGCGGGTCAAGGTGGCGGTGGGCCGGTCGCTCGTACACGCGCCGTCGAACGTGTTGCTGGACGAGCCCACGAACGGGCTCGATGTCGGCGCCACCCGTGGCATGCGCCATCTGATTCGTCAGATGCGGGCCGAAGGGAAGTGCGTCCTGTTTTCGAGTCACATCATGCAAGAGGTCTCGGCGCTGTGTGACCACCTGGTGATCATCTCCCGTGGCCGCACTGTCGTGCAGGGGACGACGGACGAGATCCTGGCCGCCTCTGGACACGCGAGCTTGGAAGACGCCTTTGTCTCGCTGACCGGTATCGACGAGGTCAGGGTGTGAGGCATCTTCTCGACCATGTCGGTCCAGTGTTTCGCAAGGAGCTGCTGGACGCGGTGCGTGACCGGCGGTCGCTGATGTCGGCGTTGCTGTTTCCGATGTTCGCGCCACTGATGATCAACCTGCTGTTCGGGTCTATCGCGGCGCGGGAGCAGCGCGCCGAAGACCTGGTGTTTCATGTGCAGGGCGCCGCCCAGGCACCTGGGCTGATGGCCTGGATCGAGCGCGCCGACCACGAGGTGGTGGAGGCTGACGGAGATCTGTTCGCGCGCGTACGGTCCGGCGAACTCGAGCTGGCGGTGCTCGTCGACCCCGACTATGCCGAAGATTTTACCGACGGAGCGCCGGCCAAGGTCAGCCTGATCGTCGACGGCTCGAAAAACGAGTTGTCACCGCTGGTTCGCCGTGCGCGCAGAGTCCTCGGGAGCTACGGTACCCAGATCAGCACATTGCGGTTGATCGCCAGAGGCGTGTCCGCCGACCTGCGCACGCCGGTCCGACTCGAAGAGCTGGACATTGCCACAAGTCAGCAGCGTTCCGCCAATTTTCTCAGCTTTATCCCGCTGTTCATCATCATGGCGGCGTTCGTGTCGGGCATGAACGTGGCGATTGACACGACCGCCGGCGAGCGTGAGCGCGGCTCGCTCGAACCACTCCTGATCACGCCGGTGTCGCGGACCGCCATCGTGGTCGGCAAGTGGCTGGTCACGGTATCCTTCGCGAGCGTCGGCATTGTCCTGGTCCTGGCCGGCACGCTGTTCATGCTGCAGCGGATGTCGCTGGAAGACCTGGGGATCCGGCTGGACATCGGTGTGGTGCAGGTCATCGCGATTCTCGCGGGTACCATGCCGCTCGCGTTTCTGGCCGCCGGGGTGCAGTTGCTCGTGTCCACCTTTGCCCGATCGTTCAAAGAAGCGCAGACCTACGTGAGCATGCTCATCTTTATTCCGATGATTCCTGGCATGATCGCGGCCGTGTCGTCCTTGCCGAACGAGCCCTGGATGGCCGCGGTGCCGTCGCTCGGTCAGCAGATGCTGCTCACGCGGGTGCTGGGCGGTGATGACCCGGGGCTGACCCTCTTCCTGGTGGCCGGAGGGTCCTCGATGTTGCTGGGGCTCCTGTGCGTGATGCTGACCGCCAAACTCTTCCAGCACGAACGGATCGTGTTCGGTGTGACCAGCTGAGGTTGCTCCCGACGGCAACCCGGCAGAGACGAGAGCGCTATGCCTGTGACTGTGAATCGAGGTTTCATCCGGCGTCATGACGTGACCGCCGCGCGCATCAGGTCGGTTGCGTGGGGCATGGCGGCACTTGTGCTCCCGGGTGTCGTGACCGGCGCGCAGACTCCGACACCGCTCAGCTTCACCGAGGACCAGGCCGAACGGGGGAGCGTCGCCTACGCCGAGCGGTGCGCGTCGTGCCATGGAGACAGCCTCGACGACGGCGAAGTCGCGCCGCCGCTGAAGGGGGCCGACTTCCAAGAGCGGTGGCGGGCCGAGACGCCTGACGCGCTGTTCAACCTGACCGCCGACACGATGCCGCAGGATCAACCTGGCGTGTTGGACGACGAGACGTACGCGGCGGTGGTGGCGTTCCTCTATCGGGAGAATGGGTCCGTGGCGGGCGCAGACACGCTGCCGACCGATCCGGACCTGCTCGCCGGGCTCGCGCCCCCACGGTGGCCGCGGGGACAGGGTGGGGGCCTCGCCCCGGGGGCGGCGCTGCCGCCGTATCCGATGCCGAGCAATCCGCTTGTTGGCCTCCGTCCGGTCACCGATGCCATGCTCGAGCACCCGGGCCCGGAGGACTGGCTGCTGTGGCGACGCACCTACGATGCCTATGGCTTTAGCCCGCTCGACGCGATCGACCGATCCAACGTCGACGACCTTCGCGTGGCCTGGAGTTGGTCGCTGCCTCCCGGACCGAACGAGTCAACGCCGATCGTGCACGACGGCGTGCTGTTCATCCACGGTTACGGGGACGAGGTGCAGGCGCTCGACGGGGCGACTGGTGATCTGCTGTGGCAGTACTCGCGTCGATTGCCACGCGGGACCGCCCCGAGCGTGAAGCGCGGCATGTCGCTCTATGGCGAACGGCTCTATGTGCCGACCTCCGACGCGCACATCGTGGCGCTCGAGGCCCGGACCGGCCGGGTCGTCTGGGACAAGCCGGCGGCGGACCGTGAGGACGGCTACCGGATGACCGGTGGCACACTGGTGGCCCGGGGCAAGGTGATGGTCGGCACCACCGGGCGTGTCGGTGGCGGCAACTACATCGTCGCGCTCGATGCCGAGACCGGCGACGTGGCCTGGCGTTTCGCCACCATCGCCCAGCCCGGTGACCCGGGCGGGAACAGCTGGAACGGGCTGCCGGTTGAAGAGCGCAACGGCGGGTCGGTCTGGATTCCCGGGAGCTACGATCCGGTCAACAACCTGGCGTTTTTCGCACCCGGCAACACGTATGACACGGGTCCGCTGCGGGACCTCGTCTCCGCCCCAGGGGTGACCAATGACGCTCTGTATCTCGATGCCACGCTGGCGCTGAACCCCGACACCGGCGAGCTCGTGTGGCACTTTCAGCATCAAGCCAACGGGCAGTGGGACCTCGACTGGGCCTTCGAACGGCAGATCGTGGATCTCACGGTGGGCGGGGAGATCAAGCGGTTGGTGGTCACGACCGGCAAGCAGGCGATCTTTGACTTGTTGGAGGCGGACACCGGCGCCTATGTGTCGTCGATCGATCTGGGCCTGCAGAACCTGGTGACCGCCATCGATCCGGTGACCGGTGCCAAGACGACAGACCCCACGCTCCTACCCGGCGACGGCGAGACCAAGATGGTCTGTCCCCACGTCAGCGGCGGGCGCGGCTGGATGCCGACCTCCTACGATCCGCGCAGCAAGGTCGTCTACGTGCCGATCGTCGAAGCCTGCATGGATCTGGTGCCGGTGCCGGACGATGAGCGGGGCAGTCTCTCGAGCGGCGTACGGTGGACGGTGCGACCGCGACCGGAGAGTGATGGGAACTACGGTCGGTTGGAGGCCGTCAATCTGGAGACCGGCGAGACCACCTGGATCGCGCGTCAGCGAGCCCCGCAGACCACGGGCACCTTGGTCACCGCCGGCGGGCTCGTCTTCGCCGGCTCGCTCGACCGGCGGGTGGCGGCCTACGATGCTGGCACGGGCGAGCAGTTGTGGCAGACGCGGCTCAACGAAGTCCCGAGTGCCGCGCCGATCACCTACGCCGTCGACGGCCGACAATACGTCGCCATCATCGTCGGGAGCGGCGGGTATCAGTCCGGCAGTTACAGCGTGATGGTTCCGGAGATCAAGAACCCGCCCGACCGCGGCGCCTCACTCTGGGTCTTCGAGCTACGCTAGGGTTTCCTGGCGAGGCGCCCGTCTGGCGGCGCGGCTTGCCGGACGAACGCATCGCCAGGAACCCCCCGCTGCTACTGTCCTGCGGCTTCGCGCTC
>CALBET010000419.1 GCA_937888665.1 uncultured Acidobacteriota bacterium | reverse complement strand
GCTCGTCAACGCAGTCCCAGGAGTCGAGCTCGCTGGCGCGGTCGTGCCGCGACTTGGTCGGAGCACTGCGTGCACAAGACCTTTCAGGCGCGCATCGAGCTGGAGGAGCGGGACGCGAGCGGCGCGCCGTTGCGAGACGAGCCAGAGGTCATCGAGTCGATGTATCGGCAGTACATCAAAGGCGCGACATTTGCGGTCGACAAGCCGTGGCTGCGTTCGGTGTTCGTCGATAACGCCGGGATCATCGCGTTTGACGAGCAGTTCGATCTCGCCTTCAAAGTTGAGACGCACAATCACCCGTCGGCGTTGGAGCCCTTCGGCGGCGCCAACACCGGCACGGGCGGTGTCATCCGCGACGTGCTCGGCGTGAGCGCGCGCCCCATCGCCTGCACCGACGTGCTCTGTTTTGGCCCGCCTGATCTGCCGGTGAGCGCCCTCCCCGAGGGTGTCTTGCACCCGCAGCGCATCGCCGATGGGGTGCGGGCGGGCATCGAAGACTACGGCAACAAGATGGGCATCCCGACCGTGAACGGCGCGGTGGTGTATGACCAAGGCTACACTGCAAATCCGCTGGTTTACTGCGGCTGCTTAGGGGTCTTGCCGACCGGCAGCCACAAGACCTCGCCACAGATCGGCGACCGTGTCGTGAGCATGGGCGGGCGCACCGGGCGCGATGGCCTGCGCGGCGCGACGTTTTCGTCCATGGAGATGAGCGTCGAGACCAGCGAGATCGCCTCCACATCGGTGCAGATCGGCCATCCAATCCACGAGAAACAGGTCATGGAGGTCATGATCTTGGCCCGGGATGCCGGCCTCTACAACGCGGTGACGGATTGTGGCGCGCCTTCTTTCGCGGTGGCGGGACGACATCTGCCAAGGCTTGGCGTACGACACGGCGATGCGCGACTCGTTCACGCGCGATGGCGCGCACCGACTTGCCGCCGATGAAGGTGATCACGCCGAATGGCTTCGAATAGCTGCACTTTGGTCATCTCCGTCCCCCCGAGCAACTTCGTGTTCGCGGGGCGTATCGCGCTAGGTGGGGCCAGTCGTGATGATCACTTTGGCCCTCGGTCGGGCCAGATGGAATTTTCATTCCTCGTGTTAGTTGTTAGATCGGCGCGTCCTTCTCGTCGCCCCAAATCATGTCGTTGAGCCGTATCATCTTCAGGTCCTTCGGCTGCAGGCTCTTCTCCCCGCTGATGAAGGGGTCCAAGTTGCCGTCCAACTTTCCCGTCACATACACCCGCGTCGGCATGTCGCCGCGCTTCACCGCGATGCGGTCCTGCGGTCGAATCCAGAGATAACTCCAGTAGTGGGTCTCACTGCCGACCGGGATCCTAATCTTCAGCACAATCACCGGCTCTTTGTGCAGCCTCGCCAGGCGCTTGAACGCGGTCGCGACCTCCGCGCCCTTCCACGACGTGCCCAGCCCGACCCGCGTCTTCAGTATGTTCCAGCCGCGGCGGCCCGCCTCCTCGAATTTGCCGGGTCCGATGCCATAATCCACGATCAGCTGCCGACCGACGACCGTCGTTGGTGGGTTGGCGTAGTGGGCCTCGAGACGCTCCTCCAAGAATGCGCGACCTTCCGGCGTCCACTTCAACGTGCCGTACGGGCCACCGGCCCGCGCCGTCACGTGGGTCAGGTTCTTCTCGGTGAGCCGCCCGTCGTATTTGCGGTCAAGGATGGCCTGCAGGATCGGATCGATCCGGCCGGGATCCGTCACAGCGAAGAAGTGGCGGTGCTGAAAATGATTCTTGTCGTGATTGATGAGCACCGCCCGCGCCTTGCCCCACAACGCCTCCTCCTCCGGTGTTTTCACCCTCACAGCCTGTTTCTTTGCGCCCGTATGCGCTGTGGATCGCTGGGCAACCGCGTGCGTGAAGCCGTGCGCTTTGCCCCGCTTACCGGCCTTGCTGGCGTCGCGTTCCTTGACTTTACAGCCCACAGCGAGGATTCCGCAGGTCAGCATAATGCAGAGATGACGTAACAAGATGCACTCCTCGGTTCGGCGCCAAGTATCAGATCCGACTCAGGCACGTCGGAACCCTGCGCCAATGAGCTTCAATCATGCACCGCGGCCGCGGTCTAGCGCCAGCGCGCCAAACACGGGACGCGCAAAAACACCCTCACGGACGGTTCACCTTGACGCGCAGCGCCGCCAGCGGCGTTGGCCGTCATTTCGGCCATCCAATGAAACCGAGCCCTACGGCCGCGTGACCGACTTCATCAGGCGCTGTCCATCGACCACGACCCACACGGAGCCATCAGCCGCGGGGTACACGCTAGACAATGTGCCTTTGGGCGCCTCCACAACTCGAAAAGCCTTGATATTACCGCGTAAGAGCGTGCCATCGAGACCCGAAATCCAGACCGTGCCATCTTTGGCGACCTTCACATCAGTGAGGCGATCGCGGGTCGGAACGGTCACCTCGGACCATCGCGCGCCGTCCCAGTGGGCGACCAACGGACCCTTGCCGATCCACTTGACGGTCCAGCCGACGGCCCAAATATCATCGGAGGCCGACCCGTGCATGGAGGCGATGTAGCCGCTGCGGGACAGGCTGTGGAACGACCAATTTTGACCGTCCCAGTGGCCAAGATCAGGCGGGACGCCCGACGCCATCTGGTGCGTGTGCATCCACACATCCTTGGGTGAGGCCCCCCAGAGCACACCCGTGTGCCGGTCGGCGAGGGCATTGGGCTTCCACGAGGTCCAAGTGCCAGCTCGGAGTCGATGAATCTCGCCATTGGTGACAGGAATCCAGGCCTCCTCACCCCAGGCACAGATGTCTATGCCTGTCTGACCGGTGCCGAACGTGTCCAAGACCCACTCACCAGACCGCAGTCGAGCGACCTTACCTGCCGTCCCCACCGCCCACGCTTCATCTGTCGCGGAGACCCAGATGGCACGCCACTGGGGGGTGCCTATCCGCACGGTGCGGAGCTGGTCGCCTTGGGTCTGCCACAGGGCCTGACCGGCCACAAACGGACCTTTGCGGGCACCGCCCGACACGTGTTCGAGCCGCTCTGCCTGGAGTACCTGGGTCCAGGATCGAGGTTCGGCGGGCGTTTGGGGAGTACAGCCGAAGCAAGTCATCGCGATAAGCAGAACGATAACGGCCCGTGGACAAGATCGCCGAGTTGGGACCGCTTCAGCCGTCGTCGAGAGGCGTCTCTGCATGGCACCACACTTCCCCATCAAAGGTTGGTCTACATTGGTCTCCAAACGCGTCGCTGCTCCCCAACATGGGGAATCAATGACGAGCGAATGACGAGCCCTATGGCACCACTACGCTCACAGTGTCGCCAGCCGCGCCGCTCGCGAGCACCTTCACCACGACCCCGTCCACCGTCACAGACTCCCCGGCAGCGAGCGCCTGCTGACCATTACGAACCCGAATCGGCCCGCTCCCCGACTTCACAGACGTGTCGACGGTGTAGACCACGGCTCCGGTCTTCAAGAGCTGCTTGTCCCAACCCAACGCCCGCCGGCTCTCGACCACCACCGCCCGGTGTGCACTCAGCGGCACCATCGCCGCCTTCAGCCCGCCCGGCAGCTCCAGGGGCGTCAGCGCCACCTGACCCGATTTCGGCAGGCAAACAATCTGTGTGGATAGACCGCATGAAGCCGCTTTCACCCTGAGCCACCCTGCCGAGTTTAC
>CALBET010000418.1 GCA_937888665.1 uncultured Acidobacteriota bacterium | reverse complement strand
CCGCCGCATAGATCCGGACCTCGTCTTGCTCCGGAACGATGTCACGAACCTCGGAGATGACCCGCACGGCATCGTCGACCTTGTTCTGAAGTACGCAGCATTCCATCACGAAGTGAAGGGAATCGAAGTCCTCGAAGTCCTTGACGTCGTCGCAGTCAATGGCCTTCCTTCCCCAGCGCTCCGCTGCTTCGAAATCCTCGCGGTAGTACTCGATCTTTGCTCGTCCCATGTAGCCCGCCCGGTTGCTGGGCTCAAGCGCGACACAGCGATCGAAGGCTGACCTGGCGGCGACGAGCATGCGCTTGTGCCCGCTACCCATCGAATCCGGGGCATTCGATGTCTCGGCGATCACCCGCGCGAGGTTGACCCAACCATTCTCGACCTGGACCTCCAGGTTATCAGGATTGGAGGCAGCGAGTTCGCCGTACAGCCGCAACGCCTTAGGGAAGTCCTCCCGTCTGAATGCAGTACGTGCAAGCTGCGATTTCGCGGCGACGGAGTCCGGAGACAGCGCCAGCGCCCGCTTGAAGTTCCTTTCCGCGTCCGCGAGGTCCTCGTTTACAAGCGCCGCGTTGCCGGCGTCCAGCAGCCGGCCCACTTCTCCACCGCTCTCCTGCCGGGAGTCGTACTCCTTGCGGGACTCGGGCTCCCCGATGACGGCGTACGCTTGCCGAAGCTCCTGATGTCGGACAGGGTCTTTCTCCGCAGTGTGAACGCGCAGCGCGCGGAAGTATGCCTTGCGGAGCTCCGCTGTGGTGGCCGACGGCGGAGCGTCCAGGAGCGAGTAGAGTTCGTTCGCCATCAGTGGATGTTCCCCTCGTCGAGGAGGGCGTCGGTCAAGAGGTCTTCGGCAGCGTCGATTTCCGCGTCCCGACCGCCAAACAACACGTGCTTGAGCCGCAGCGCAGCAGCAGCGATCGAGGGGACGTTCTCTCCCCCGTGACGCTCCACGAGCGTGTCGGCACGCTCCAACAGTGACTTGGCGCCCTCGTAACGTGGCGTGTCTTCGAACCGCCTCGACAGATCGCTTGTTGCCTGGGCCCGCTCTTCCTCGGTCATTCGACCCTGTCGGGGATCGACCGAAAGGGTCGCGCGGCAACTCGTGTTCGGGAGCAACGCCTCAAGGTCAGCGATACCGCTTGAGTCGTAGCTGAAGTGGATGTTCAGTTCGCGGGGTGTTCCTGTTGTCGAAGGCGGGATCTTCTCCAACTTCGCTCGGGCCAGCAGTTCGTTCTCCGCAACGAAAGCGCTATTGCCTTGGTAGACGCTGATCTCAACCTCAGCCTGCTCCGGGTGCATGAGGCGGTAGACATGTGACGACCTGTGCGGGATAGGCTGGTTCCGCTCCAGCAGTGGGGAGAAGATGCCGGGAACGAACATCTCGTCCTGCAACTGTGCGACGACCTCGACCCCGATTGAGAACGGACTCACGTCGGCGAGGACGATGTCCTGTGCAGCACCGGCCAGCCCGGAGTGGATTGCTGCGCGGACGCACGCGCCCATGCCGACCGCGAGGTCTGGATCGACATCGACCGAGACCTCACGACCCATCAGTTCTGCCGCTCGCTGCCGTACTGCCGGCATGTAGGTCGTTCCGCCGACCATCAGGATTCGAGACACGCTGGCCCGGTCGATTCGCTTCAACGAGTCGCCGCCGTTCAGGAGCCGGCTCAGACAGTCCGAGGCACGCGCAAGTACGGCGGCAACCGCACGCTCCATCTCGTGGCGCCGAAGCATCAGGTCGAGCGCGATGGGTTCACCGGCCCGCATTGCATAAGCGGGAACGGAAATGTGCGCCTCATCGTCAGTAGAGAGTCTGATCTTGGCCCTCTCACACTCCTTCCTGAGGTGACTCTCCATCGTCGCGTTGGGTGCACAGCCGGGGTTGCTGCGACTGAACTCCCGCCTAACATGGTCGATGATCGCCGAATCGAAGTCCTTCCCACCTAGCTGGGCATCGCCGTCGATGCGCTCGACCTCAATGACGCCCTCGCACATCTGGAGTAGCGAAATGTCCAGCGTGCCCCCGCCGAAGTCGAAGACAATCACACGCTCATCGGCATCGAGATGCTGGATTCCGAATGCCAGGGCGGCCGACGTCGGCTCTGCGATCAGCATCGGGACCCGTAGCCCTGCAATCAGCGCTGCGTCGAGGGTCGCCTGCCGGGCGGCATCCTTGAAGTTTGCCGGCACGGAAATCACTGCCTCCGCGATGTCGACGCCGAGGTGTGCGGACGCGCCATGCACCATATTCTTCAGGAGCATGGCTGACACTTCCTGTGGCCTGTACGAACGAGTTCCAAGCCGAACCAGCTCGTCCGTACCCATCTTCCGCTTCACCTCTTGGATGAAGCTATCCTGGCGCGAACGGTAGTTTTCAGCCCGGTAGCCGACGACAATCTCATCGCGCTCCTTCGAGTAGCCGACGACGGATGGAACAACAGGCGCCCGATGCTCGGCGAGGAGGCTCGGCACGGGGAATGGCTTTCCCTCCAGGAAAGCGCACAGGAGGGAGGTCGAGGTTCCAAGATCGATCCCAATGGGGGGGTGGCTCACCTTGCCTCCTCTTCGGTCCTTGCGTTGCCAGCTCCAACCACCGAGGCCGCTTCCGGGCGGGCGCCGCCTGCCGATTCAGCTGGGGCCATCTCAGAGCCTGCCGCCGGCCCTGGCTCATCGCCACCATCGATCGGCTCAGCGTCCGGGTTTTGCATCGCCAGAGCGTCTCCTCCCGGTGAGGCTGTAGGACGATGGAGGTACTCAACTACCTCTGCGCGTCGAACGCACCTGCCATCGAGCATGAAGCCGGACTTCCGTGCCGTCGCCACGGTGGCGTCCTGAGCTGCCGATGGCGCTTCGACCGCCTCGACAACCTGGTGGATGGCGTCGTCGATGCGGTCACCGACGGCGCCGACTACCTTGAACCCCATGCGTTCCAGGCGAGTCTCCAGATCGCGCCGAGCCTGTGTGAGCGCAGTTGGTGCACCGAGGGCATCGGCCATCAGGCACAGGACGCCGTGGTGGTCCAGGAGAGCATCGGCGCGGGCAGCCGACTCGCGCTTGGCGTTCTCGGCGACCTGCCGCTCGCGGTTCAGTTCTGAATCGTTCCTTGCTTCGAAGAGGGCTGCGGCCTCAACGGTACGATCGGAAGCAGAAGACAACTTCTCGGCCGCTCCCGCCTGAGTCGCCGAGAAACGATCAAGCGACCGCCGGAGAGCGTCGCCGTCGTGAAGCGCTTCACGAACCCGAATCGTGACTTCGTCTAGCCTCTGAACGAAGCGGTCCTCGACCTTTCTCGCCTCGGTGCTGAGCGCTGTGTGCCGTCCGCGAATGCCCACAGCGATGACGGCAGCCGCTCCGATTGCGACAGCCCAGAGCGGCTGAAGCTCGATGATGTCCGTCGCTCCCGTCTTGGCGACCACCGAGAACCCGAAGGCTACGAGTAGCGGCACAAGAGATGCGATGATCCGTTCCACTCTTGAGCCTCCGTGCTGCGCCATCATCAACGTCGCCAAATAGTATACCAGCGTTGCGGAGCGAGCGAATTCCGTCCGCCGATCGCGGGAACGAGGCCTCAGGGCGAGGCTTGGTGCGCAGAGAGAGAAAAACAGGCGGGCCGAGGTGGCCGACAAGGAACTATCCGAGCATCAGGCACGAGGAAGGCGGAGTATTCCAGTGCGTCGGGGATGATGCGATCGGTTGACGCCGCCTCCGAGGTGCGGGAGGTAGGTAGCGGGGGGTTGCGCGCGGTCGGTGCCCAAACCCCTGCCACCTCCTGCCGCGAAGGAATCAAGCAGCCTGGCCGGAGGTGGCAGGAGGTCCGGCAGCTCGCCGTGAGCAAGAGCGCGTGAGCCCAGCGCCGGTCTCCGTGCCGTGCGCTCGCCCGCGCGATCCTGCCGGCTGGAGATTCCGCCATGCCCTTCGGTGGCGATGCCCGTGCCCAGCAAGCCCGCTTCCGGGCCACCCTGCCCGAAGCCGCCCGCACACCCGGCGACGACAGGGGATTGCGCCACGGACACCTCCTGGCCCTGGGCCACGAGCTCGAGAACCTGATCCCCGAGCTGCGCGGCGATGGAGGCGCGGACGACTTCTTCCACGCCCTTCGGATCAAGTGGTGGCGCAGCGGGCGCAGCGGCGCAGCGGCGACGCCAAGGGCCAGGACGGGCCGACGCGCAACCTGGCCAGCTCCCAGGTCGCCTGCGTCAACTTCCTGCTCCCGCTCGCTCGCCGGCCCGCCGCGCTGCTGGCCCTCGTCCGCCAGCTCGACCCCGAAGTCGTCGCCGTCGAGCCCATCCCTGATCCGCTGGGAGCCTAGCCCGCCTTGGTCGAGTTCGATTCGGGCATGGCCTGGGCGTCGCCGACGCCCGCGTGGTGGTGGTCTGCCCCGAGGTGAACCGGGACTACCCGCTGGCGGCGCCCAAGACTCCGCTGGCTCGGCGCTTCCCGAAGCTCGCCACCGTCGTGGAGGTCGTGCAGGCAGCAAGCTGCGCGACCCGGCTGGAATCTCGGTGGCCTCGTCGGAGGCGCTGGTCGCTGGGCTCCGCGCGTCGGAGCAGGCCGTGAACCTGGGTGTCTGGCTCGACTACCACGCTCGGCGCTACGCCTGGTGACCCTCCGGGCCGGATGACGGGTGACGGGTCGGTGACGGGTCCCCGGCATTCCTCTCCCATTTCCACGATGGTCCGCATGGTGCCTGGGCACCATGCGGCGTTCGCGCGCTACGCGTGAAGTACCCCGAATACCCGTCACTCATGTGTCACCCGTCACCCACTCTGCTGAACACTTGCACCAGACGTTGGAAGCGCCTGGCAAATTCTGGTATCTATCGAAGCGCGAGAGTGCTCTATGACCGACGTCGAGATCCTCAACATCAAGGAAGTCGCCGCGCTGCTCCGCGTGGCCGACAAGACGGCGTACACCCTGGCGCAGATCGGCGATCTTCCTGGCTTTAAGGTGGGCGGCCAATGGCGCTTTCGACGCAGGGACATCGAGACTTGGATTGACGCGCAGACGCGGCGCACCCCTGGCGACGGAGATGCCGACCGATGAGCAGCCTGACGCCGG
>CALBET010000417.1 GCA_937888665.1 uncultured Acidobacteriota bacterium | reverse complement strand
ACCTGGTCGGCCGCCGTGCGAAAAAACCCGCCGCCTGAGGCGTCCTCGTAGTCGCGTTCGAGCACCGCGTCGAGCGCCCTGGCTTCGTCGAGCCAGCGGAGGTCGCCGTCCGCCTCGTACAGATCGAGCAGCCCCGCAATCAAGAACGCGTAGTCGGCGAGATACGCCGTCTGCCGCGCGGCGCCGTCGAGTGCCGCGCGCAGCAGCCCCTCGTCCCGCCGGAGCGTGCGCAGCAGGTAGTCGGCGGCGCGCGCGCCGCGTTGGGCATACAGCGGATCGTCGAGCACGAGCGAGGCCTGGGCCAGCGCCGAGATCATCAACCCGTTCCAGGCGGTCAGGATTTTGTCATCCCTCAGCGGGGCCGGTCGACGCGCGCGCGTCGCGTAGAGGTGCTCCCGCGCCGCATCGATCGTCCGACGGAGGGAGGCGACCGGCACGTCGAGCTCGGCGGCCACCTCCGGCAGCGGCCGTGGCGTGTGCAGAATCGTCCGTCCGTCAAAGGTGCCGGTCGCGGTGACGCCGAAATACGCCACCACCGCCCGCGTCTGCTGGGCATCGAGCACCACCGCGATCTCTTCGGCGGTCCAGGTGAAGAAGCGCCCCTCCTCGCGCTCGCCGTCCGGTCCCGGGCTGTCGGCGTCGGTGGCGGAATAGAACGCACCGTCAGGGGCCGTCATGTCACGTGCGACGTAGCGCAGGATGTCCCGCGCCACATCGGCGAACTCCTCGCGCCCGGTCACCTGGTAGGCCTCGAGATAGGCCGGCACGAGCAGGGCATTGTCGTAGAGCATCTGCTCGAAGTGCGGCACCAGCCACTGCGGGTCGGTCGAGTAACGGTGAAAGCCGCCCCCCACCTGGTCGCGGATGCCGCCGGCGGCCATCGCCTCGAGCGTACGGGTGGCCATCGTCAGGGACTCGACGTCACCGGTCCGCCGGTGGTGGCGAAGCAGCACGCGCACCGACAGGCTGCTTGGGAACTTCTGCTGCCCCTGGAGGCCGCCGTCGGTCTCATCGAAGCCGTTCCGGTAGTAGTCGGCGGTCGCGTGCAGTGACTGTGCGGTCGGCAACCCGTCCCGCCCAGCCCCCGGCGCCAGCAGGACGCGGATACGTGCCGCCACCTCGGCCGACACCGCCGCAATCTGGTCCGGCTGTTCGTCGTAGGCGGCCTTGAGCCGCTGCGCAAGCGTCAGAAACCCGACCGCGGCGCCACGGTCGCCGTCACGCGCCGGCAGATACGTGGCACCACTGAACGGCTCGCCATCCGGAGTCAGCCACACCGTCATCGGCCATCCGCCGCCCCCCTGCAGAAACAGCTGCACCGCGCTCATGTAGATCGCGTCGAGGTCCGGCCGCACCTCGCGGTCTACCTTGATCACGACGTAGTTCTCGTTCAGATACCGCGCAATCTCCTCGTCGTCGAACGACTCCTCCTCCATCACATGACACCAGTGACAGGTGGAATAGCCGATGGAGAGCAAGATGGGACGCCCTAGCGCACGCGCCAGCGCGAACGCCTCGTCACCCCACGGATGCCAGTTCAGCGGGTTGTGGGCATGCTGGCGCAGGTAGGGGCTGGACTCGAGAAACAGCCGGTTGATATAGCGCGGCGACCCGTCGTCACGCAGATGCCGGGTACGCGGCACATAGTCGGTAGGCCGCTTGTCCCAGGCGGTGACCAGCGACGCCTGCAGAGGCGCGTCGAAGACGGTCGCGCCGGGTGGCGTGTCAAAGTCGAAGGTCCGGACGCCCTGGGCTCCAGACTGCGAGACGCAGCCAGACAACAGCCACAGCGCCAGGATTGTCGACGGCCTCTTGGTCTTCACAGTGCTCGGTCACTCCCGGCTAGTACTACTTTGTCAGATCTGCAGTCTCACCGACCGCAGCGCCTCGATGCGT